>JAAUPS010000359.1 GCA_012033015.1 Phormidesmis sp. RL_2_1 | reverse complement strand
ATAAGCGTCTATCGGGTCTGTCTTGGCTAGTTTACTCAGCGCTCTGGCTAGGTCTCGTACCGGTCGCGGATTGACCACGCTCACATGCATACCGGCTGCGTATAGAGCTCTGGCCATCTCGGCTTCGCAGCCACCCGATCCGTTTTATAATTTGTATAAGCACAAGTACTAGGAAAGCAGGTTTTGCGGAGCGGTACGTCTGATAGGTGCTCGTAGCATAGTGTTGACTATAGCGATCGCACCGCTACCCGCCACAAATGGGCCAACCAAAAATTAACGGTAGGACGTTAGCAACCATGGCAGTGCCCCTCACCCCTTCACCCTTACCTGTTCTTAATCAATTAGGTATCGACCCTGCCCGCATTCGCAACATGCCCCCCGGCTCCCGGCGATCGCGCTGTAGGGCCATCGTTAACTGGCTCACCCAACATCGCCTCCCACCCCAAGCAAGCAATCTAGAAAAAGTAAAAGGCTTTATCGAAGCCTTTTATCACCTGTGCGAAATGGAAGAATGGGAACGAGCCTTTAGCTTAATTTCTGTACCGCTCAATACCCCAACCCGTGAAGAACTCCACTACCAACTCAAACTGTGGGGATACTCCCAAGAACGCACAAAGCTTTACCAGTCATTAGTCGATCGGGTCAATCACAGAGGCGAAGAAGGCTGGAATGCTAGAGTCCTTCAATGCTTAGGCGAAAGCTACCACAGCCAAGGCAACTATAGCCAAGCAAAAGCCTGCTACGAACGCAGCCTGAGCATTTTTGAAACCCTTAAAGACACCCTTAGCGCAGGTGCCCTACTCACCCTACTCGGCGAAATTTACGCCGCCCTCGGTGACTACGACAATGCCAGTAACCACCACCGCTGTACTCGGCAAGCCTTCCTCAAAAATCGACTGAACTGCCAGCCCAAACCCTATAGTTGCTCAATTCTGTCTCAATTGAACTGATAACGGCACATACTGAGTACAGTCTGGCTGCTTACAGTCGTACAATAGAATGCTGTATCCAATCGGCTAATGCTGATTGAGTGCAATTGCCCGTGGCAACTTCTATCACCACTGAGACTTCTTCAGCTTCTGTTGAGGTCATCTCATAACCATTGAGGTAAAGAAAAGCAGCCATTGCCGCAAGCCCCACCCGTTTGTTGCCATCGATGAAAACATGGTTTTGAATAAAGCCGTAGCCATAGGCCGCCGCCAAATCCCAAATATTTGAACTAGGAACATAGGCCAAAAGATTTTGAGCTTTGGTTAGTGTTGACTCTAACAGGCCCTCATCTCGCAGACCGGACGTGCCACCGTGCTCTGAAATCTGCTGTTGATGCAGGGCGATAATGCCTCGCTTGGTAAGAAATCGGTAGCTCACTGAGAAAGCTCTCTTAAAGCATTTCGATGTCGCCGAGCTACATGACGATAGGCTTCTATTTCGCTGGCAAATTCTGGGTTGTAAGGTGTTAACTCAAAGCCGCGCTCGGTTTTAATCAGGTAAAGTTCGTCACCTTCTTGGATATTTAGCTCCTCCAAAAGGTCTTTGGGGAACGTGACCCCCAATGAATTGCCGACTTTGCGAATTTTGATACCGACCATTGATTTAACTGCTGATACAGTTGCCGATGTTATTACTAAAATTATAACGGACAAATTTGCCACAGGACTATCGAGATTCCGCTGCCTTGTAATGGCTCAATTCCGCCTCAGACTCCTGCTGCATTTGCTGCCGTAAGGCTAACGGTGCAATCACTTCACCTGCGGGTCTCCAATCGCGTAACCGCATCACAATATTAATGTCTCCGAGTCTTATCCAAGCTCGATAGTAAGCATCTTTAGGATCTCTTTGAGAGAGGATATCTAACGCAGTTTTCTTTGCTTTAGAATCGGTTATTTCACGCTTGATCAACGCTGATAATTTTTCATAGGCAATGGGCTGAAAGGTGGCATGGCGATCACTTTGATGCACATACCATTTCGCAAAGTTGGGCGGAAATCGCATAATGAGCAGATGGCGAGGTAAGTAGAAGTTAAACCCCCAGGCTTCTGCAAGCGCATCACTCACCTCGGCTGAAGTCGGTAGCTTGTCTTTTGTATGACAAGTTTTTAGGATTTTGGGTACTTGCGAATCGCGCCAATCAACAATCTCCAATTGCGCAGAAACAATCCGATCTAAGCGATAGTTGTGCCAGCCAAAAACACCTTCAGGATCTGGGCCATAGGCGCTGAGATATTTAGCGCGTCGAGCGTAGTGTAAACAAACGGGGTAAACCGTCATGCGCTTTTGATGCGTTTTGAGAGAATAGTCAAACTGAATAATACCGCCGCCCTCACGCCAAAGCTGCTCGATTTGCTCTTGAAGGGCATCAACATGCTCTTGCATGGTCTCTGACAAAATATAGTCTAAATGAATAAAGATACGCTTCTCAGGTTCTGAGTAAGCGTCTTGGGGCTGAACGATGAGCTGATCCCATAAAGATTGAATAATCACTTCTAGGTTGGGCTGTACAAAAGCTATAGATTCGAGGGCTCGCAACATTTCCCAGGTTTGAGAAGTCGATAGGTTGCTCAATGGCGTATGCGATCGCCCAGCATATTGGCGACCCCCGAGGCGAAAGCCTCATCCTCCGCAACCTAGGCGAAACCCTGATAAAACAAGGCCACTACACAGAAGCCCTGACCACGCTCCACCGTGCCCTGAGCATGACACAAGAACACGCGATCGCACGGCTGAAGCCACCACCTACCAACATTTAGCAATGCTACACCAAGCCACCGGAGAACTTGACCTAGCCGCTCAATATGATGAGCAGGCAAGCCACTTGCTTTGAAATTTGGCAAATTCTGGGTTATGTGGTGTTAACTCAAAGCCGCGCTCGGGTTTAGTCAGGTAGAGTGCGTTACCTTCTTATATATTTAGCTCCTCCAAAAGGTGTTTTGGGAATGTGACACCTCATGAGTTACTGTCTTTGCGAATTTTGATAACCGACCATTGATTTTACCGCTTATTCAGTCGCCGATATTATTCCTAAAGCTATACCGTGTAGCTTTGCTGCCCAATTACGGCAGGCAAAATATTCGTTCAGCCACATGTTTAGCATTGTTTCAACTTTATACTTGAAGTCTAACCGCTGGTTGATAACAACCTTCCTCACGCATCCATTCGTAACTAACAACTTCGCCTAATGCATTTAGTTTTTGCCCTAGAAATAGCGCAAATCCCGCAGGTGCCAGCATAATTAGGTGAATGAGTTCGGCGTCATATTTCTGTCGGTATGCTCGTATCAGTTCCTTGGCGTGAATTGCTAAAGCAATGGCATCTGCATTAGAAATGACAGCATCCCCAACTCCTGCCTCTGGTTCTGCGTAGACTAATGCACTAAACAGCTCAGGTGATTTCTGAAATAAATTTTCAGTATCCTTCTGGGCAGTGGCTGTGATACCGAAAGCAATTAATAGTTGTTTCCCAAACGCAGCCCTCTCTTCCACAACTCTGAATTTCAGCATCGATGGAGAAATATTTGATTGCCACAAAGAAGTCTGGCCCCTAGTATTCTGCTCGTACTGAAATCGGTACGCTAATTCAGGGAAAGCAGCACCTATCGCTAGCATAGCAGGCAACGGCAATTTAGCCCGCAGGTCAATGCATTCCCCCGAGTGAACTTTCGTGAAAAACTGCTTTGCTTGAGCTAAGTCGGGAAAGAGTTTGTCTTTCCAAATCGACTCAGCAGGAATTGACGACGGCCTCCTACGAGAAAGTGTTGTCTCCAATCTAATTCAACGGTTGGCAATTGCTGTGCAAATTGCGTACCGCTGCTTAAGTAGGGCATGAATCCAAAAACTGGGAGGATTCGCTTGGAGATGATTCTCTAGAAGTAATTTGAAGTGATCGCCGCTTCAGTACCGGGCTATCCGCCTCAGAAATGCCCGCTATACCAATACTGCTACAGCCAATTGATAAGCAAATCGTAAGGATGATTGCTACCCAGTGCACTGTAGAAACCAAATGCGAACTCTATCGCAGCGCGATCACTAATCGGTTGATGCATGCCAATCACATAGCCAATATGTTGACAAATTTCTTCAGCTTGAATCTCCGAATAGCAGGCATTAAGCAGCACACACTGCACCTGATCAGCAAACAATCTGAAGAGATTTGACAGTGCAGCAGTACTTACTAATGTTGCTTGGCCTATGTCATCTTCTAATACCAATCCATTTTTCTCACCATGCCCACAAAAATGAACAATTTCTGGTTTTTCCTCTAGTATTGCCAATTGTAGTTCTCTAGGAGTGAGCGCCCATCGGGATCTTAGCTCAAAATGATCGTGCTTTTGTGCCCGTCGTAGGGCTTTATCAATCTCTCTAACTTCTTCATCTAGACGGAGCCTTCCAGTCTTTTTGGGATTTGCTGCCAAAGTCAGAATCCGTTTTATAGAATTACTC
>JAAUPS010000358.1 GCA_012033015.1 Phormidesmis sp. RL_2_1 | reverse complement strand
TTCTAAATGGCGATTTTCTAAGTGGCGATTTCTAAGTGGCGATTTCTAAGTGGCGATTGTTATTAACCAAAATTTTATTAACCAACATTTAAGAGTAGTTCTAGCGTAAGGGTACGGTAGGCTAAGGCTGAACAGCTTGGCTGTCAGGTTGTCATCGGTTTGTTATAGGAAGTTTTTTACATAGGGCTGTAAGTATTTATGAGGCTTGTATCTGATCCGGCAATCGCAACCAAAATAGCCCGTATGAAACAGCGAGTACGTTGGCAACATCCTTTAGTACTCAAGCATGGTGTTGATCAAACTCGGCTGCATATCACAGGCGATGACGAGGCGCTCAGCCAAACCGGATTTTCTTTTTTGGTCATTGGCGATAGTGGTACTAGCCGTCATTTACACGATCGGCCTCAGCGCCGGGTGACTAAGCGACTACTCGCCCATGCTCCCGAATGCGAATTTATTTTGCACACGGGAGATGTGGTTTATTTAACTGGCTCTAGCGAACAGTATCCCGAAAACTTCATCAAGCCCTACCGTGAGTTTTTAGTTGGCGGTATCGAAGCTGCTGACAAAATTCGCTTCGATAAGATGGTGTTTAACCTGCCTTTTTGCCGGTGCTCGGCAACCACGATTATTACGATCTCTCCTTAATGGCAGGACTCTTGAGTAAGCTGCTTTCACCATTGCGCCGCCTGTTGCGCAAGCGGATAAATCTAGACGTGGGCTGGCATGGCTCCTTTCAGGGAGAAGGATTTGCCAAAGCCTTTATTGACTGCTTAGAAGCGGTCGGCTCCGCCCAGATTGCCGATCACTTGCGCTTACACTACACCTACCCAACGCCTACTGGTCGGTGCTTAAACTATATTCCTGGCAAATTCACTCGCTTGCCCAATCGCTACTACATGTTCCGCCGGGGCGGCATCGATTTTTTGCCCTCGATAGCAACACATTTAATGCGCCCCAGCCGTTACCGCAAACTTCCGAAGGCATTGCTCAACGAGAAAAGATAGAAGCCTATCGCCAAACTTTAGAAACTAAGCTGCGATCGCTCCTAGCAGAATCCGATGCGCTCAATGTGGATATTCCCCAACAGGCAGAGCGCTCTGCCCATATCTATGCCAAAGTCGAACAAATTGAAGAACAGCTCTGGGACATTGAAAAACAACTCAATGCCTCGCAATTTTCAGATGTTTGTGATACCGAGCAGCTCGACTGGCTCAAAGATCGCCTCATTGCCTCTTGGCAAGATCCTTCTGCCAAAGGCCGCGTGCTTTATTTTCACCATCCGCCCTACGTTACGGAAAAAACCAAGTGGTTTCAAGCTCAAACCTTAGCTGTGCGGTTTCACTTGCGCCAAGTGCTTGATGCTGTGCAAGCAGCCGTTGATCCCAAGGGGCGATCGCTGGTAGATTTGGTCTTGAGCGGCCATGCCCACTGCTTTGAATACCTCAGAACAGAAGATACCGGCCATGGCGATCGCCACATTCCTTGGGTCGTTTGTGGTGGTAGTGGCTTTAGCCTACGGAGACAGCGCAAAGCAGGCCCCGTTTTAGAAGAATATGGTCAGCCCGTTGCCAGATGTCATTTATTCCTAGGTCGATCAGGTCATGGCAGCAAAAAGCGCCGCCCCTATTCCGCTCTGCGGGTAGATGTTAAATACACCGAAGCAGATAGCATTCCTCGTTTTGTCCTGCGCCCCCTTGTGGCCGAACGCTACCAAGGCAAATGGAAAAACTATGAGACTAGCCCGATTACTTTAGATCCTCACCACAATCAGCCTACTGATCACCCGCTAGGTCTTATGGCAGACTCTGTGAGCGATCTTGTGACGCCAGCCTAAATTCAATCTGATTCAGCCTAATTCAATCTAATTCAATCTAATTTAACCCAATTCAATCTAATTTAACCTAATTCAACCGATCCATCTGCCAGGTGGTCAACGTACCAATGGGGCTCCACAGCAAATAAGGCAGCAGCAAAACGGTGGCCCAAAGCGAAATAGAAACCACCCCAAAAGCCAATAACACCGCAATCACAAACCCCGTTCCCCCAATGTAGGCGGCCAGCTTGAGGCTGTGTGACCAAAACAGCACGGGCGTAAAAGCAATCGTCACCAGCTCTAGCACAATGTAAGCAGCCATCCATCCCCATGACTGGTTGCTTTCCCACACAATGTAGGCCGACCAACCGCCACAGATGAATACCACTGTCCAGATCACCGGAATCAGCTTTTCAAAAGTGAGCCAATCAGGGCGCTGTAGCCGCCGAAACCATTTCACATCTTTGGGTCTAATCAGGTTAGCGAGCAGTGCGATCGCAAATCCTACCCCTGCAATGACCATCCAAGATTTCAACATCAAACACCCATCCTCAAAATCAACCCGTCCAAGGCGTACGAAATGACGGAAATAGCGTCAGCCCACCATCGACAAAGAGAGTTTGCCCGGTGATATAAGCCGCATCATCCGATGCCAAAAAGGCCGCCACTGCTGCCATTTCTTCAGGCGTTCCCGAACGTCCCATCGGAATATGGCTTTCGATATCCGCCTTGCGCTGCGGATCGTCTTTCCAAGGGTTAATGGGCGTCAGTGTAGCACCAGGAGCAAATGAATTGATGCGGATATTGTCGCGAGCGTACTCTAAGGCCAAAGTGCGGGTCATCCCTCTTAAGCCAGACTTACTCATGGTGTAGCCCACATACTCAGGGCGTGGAATCAGTTCATGCACGCTAGAGTCATTGACAATGATCCCTCCGCCACAGGTCAAAAAATGTGCGATCGCCTTGCGAGCACACAAAAAAGCCCCCCTCATGTTGATATCAATCATCTTGTCAAACTGAGCCAGCGGAATTTCGTGAGAAGCCCCCTGAATCTGCATCCCTGCATTGTTGATCAAAATGTCCAACCCGCCGAAGGTCGAAATCACCTGCTCAAACATCGTGCTGACATCTTCTTCTTTCGAGACATCACCTTGCACCGTCATATCCTTTAAGCTGCCAGCCGCAATACCTGCTGCCAAGCTCGCTGCTCTCATCTGTTTGATGGTATCGTTAGCCTCTTCTTCGCCCTTGTAGTAGTTCACTGCCACATGGGCACCTTCAGCGGCAAACCGGGTTGCGATCGCCTTGCCAATCCCGCTACTCGCCCCAGTGACCAAGACATTTTTATCCTTCAGCCCGCGCATAAATCATCCTTAAGTAGTTACTGACGGTCTCTTTTATTAAAGAGAATGCTTAGTAGTATAGGGGGTTAATTACTGGTTAATGACTATCAATAAATACGATTTAGAAAATGCGAAAAGGAATGTGAGTGACACACAAACAGTGACATTCAAAAGTGACATTCAAACAAGGTTGTCTCTATGCAAACTCTTCCCGATTGAAGAGTTCATTTCTGCCTTATTTCTGCCCCATAGCAGAGGCCATGTTGTTTACATTTCTTTATGCTGCCAATAGTCAAAGTCTAGTTCTGACGCCTAACTAGCGCGACGCAGAATGAGACTGTCTGACAGGTAACGAAGCGTAGTCAAGGAAGCACACGTCTTTATGGAAAATGAAAACACTCAGGTCAAGCAGGCTGCCCGAGACGGTAAAGGAGCCTATGCAGGCAACGTATCACCTGATCCGGAAATAGATGTGACCTCAATGGGCAAGCAGGCTGGTTTAGATGTGCAGCCAGAGCAGCCTCTCTCCATTGCCGCAGACATGGCTGAGCGCGATCAAAATCGCTATGAGCTAGATGCTGACTCTAAAGCAGAATACTGATTCAAAGCCTCGATTTTTTGGAATGACAGCCAATTTAGACGCTGAAGTGTTTTGCAAGACATTTCAGAAATGCAAACTATCAAAAGGGAATTAAACATCATGCAACCCGAGATACCTGAACAAACTTTTGAAAACGCCAAGGAAACTGCTGGCGACCTAGTCAAGCAGGCCGATGAAAAAACCAATCAGGCTGTCAATAATCTTGAGCCCGATAAAACTTCTGGAGAGGTTTTTGAGGAGACCCAATCTCAAGTTAAAGCCGTATTGGATAAAGCGGATGAGAAAGAAAACAAAGTTCTCAACGCCGTAGACAAAGTGCAAAATGTGGTCAGTCGGATGACGCCTGTGCCAACTGATTTTGAGGCGGTGTCTTCTCCTTCTAAACTCAAAGCTCGGTTGGATTGGGGTGAGCCTGCTTTGTCTATTGTCGATGTGCGCGATCGCAAGGCTTTCAACTACGAGCGCATCATGGGTGCAATCTCAATGCCTATCAGTGAATTGGTCAAACGAGCCCAATCATCCTTTGAGAGCAATCGAGATATCTACATATGCGGTGATTCTAACGAGCAGGCTTTTGAAGCAGCTACTCAGCTCCAGTCCGCTGGTTTTGAGCGAGTTAGCACGATCGACGGTGGCTTGCCTGCTTGGAAAGCTATCGGCGGTTCCATCGAAGGTCAA
>JAAUPS010000357.1 GCA_012033015.1 Phormidesmis sp. RL_2_1 | reverse complement strand
AAGCAGAGAAAAAAACTAAAAAAGTTCAGCAAAGCAGTTTATGAAAAAGAGCTCAAGAGCTTGCAGGCAGAACTGGTCAAGTTGCAGTACTGGGTTAAGGGCAAGGGCCTCAAAGTGGTTGTTCTTTTTGAAGGGCGAGATGCGGCGGGTAAAGGCGGTGTCATCAAGCGCATTTCAGAATGTCTCAATCCTCGCATTTGCCGCGTGGTCGCTTTAGGCACGCCGACCGACAAAGAAAAGACTCAGTGGTACTTTCAGCGCTATGTGGCGCAGCTTCCTTCAGCGGGTGAAATTGTTCTATTTGATCGGAGCTGGTATAACCGCGCAGGTGTTGAACGCGTGATGGGCTTTTGTACCCATCAAGAATATATCGACTTCATCCGCTCTTGCCCCGAGTTTGAGCATATGCTGCAGCGTGCTGGCATCATTTTGGTGAAGTATTGGTTCTCTGTGAGTGATGAAGAACAGGAAAAGCGTTTTCAAGGGCGGCTCGATGATCCGACAAAGCGGTGGAAGCTAAGTTCGATGGATTTGGAAGCGCGGGCTCGGTGGGTGGAGTATTCCAAAGCCAAAGACGATATGTTTGCCGCCACTGATACGACCCGTTCTCCTTGGCATGTGGTGTCTGCTGATGACAAAAGGCGCGCCCGCCTCAACTGCATTAGCCACTTGCTGAGCCAAATAGATTATAAAGACCTGACGCCGCCGCCCTTAGAGCTACCAAAACGGCAGAAAAATATTGATTATGAGCGTCCGCCGATGGCCACTCAAAATTTTGTGCCCGATCTGTTCTAGTTCATTCGTTCCAATATATTGGTTCTAAATCTCTAATCTATGGCTAAACAATACCAACAGATCACTGCTGCCCATCGCACTTTCATTGAGCAGCAGAAAATCTTCTTTGTGGGCACCGCAGGCTGCGAAGGACGGGTCAATGTGTCTCCTAAAGGGATGGATAGCTTGCGAGTGCTCGGCCCTCACCGGGTGGTGTGGCTGAGTGTGACCGGCAGTGGCAATGAGAGTGCTGCTCACGTTGGCGAAAATGGGCGCATGACCGTGATGTTTTGTTCGTTTGCCGGTGCGCCTATGATTTTACGGCTGTACGGAGAGGCTCAGGTAGTTTATCCACGGGATGCCGCTTGGCTTGCGCTCAAGGGACAATTTCCTGATATGCCGGGGACTCGGCAGTTCTTTGATCTATCGGTGAGTTTGGTGCAAACGTCTTGCGGGATGGCAGTGCCCCTGTATGAGTATGAAGGCGATCGCACTGCTCTCAACCAATGGGCTGAGCAAAAAGGCCCCGATGGGATCGAGACCTATTGGCGAGAAAAAAATCAGGTGAGCATCGATGGCTTGCCCACCTGCATATTTTAGGCTGGCATTCTCAGCAGGCATACCCCATCAAGCAGGCTGATCCAACGCTGGTTGATCCAACGCTGGCTTATCCAACGCTGGCATATTGGCCCGTAAGCTTAGCAAGCTGTTGTACCAATAAGCTCAGAAATAGGCCGACATCGGTGACTACACCTGTAGATTCGACCGAACCGCGATCGCTCAGCTTTGTCACCACCGCCGGGTTAATGTCTACACAGACCATTTTCACCCCAGCCGGAGTCATATTACCCACACCAATAGAATGGAGCATGGTAGAAAGCATCAAGATCAAATCAGCCCCTTCAATGAGGCGAGCATAGTCTGCCTGCGCTTCTATCAGGTTCATTTTGGTGTCGGGTAAGGGGCCATCGTCTCTGATAGAGCCTGCCAGTGAGAAAGGCACGTTGTTTGTCACACATTCGTACATGACACCGCTGGTGAGGGCTCCGGCGGCCACGGCATTAGCAATGCTGCCGTAGCGACGAATGGTGTTGATCGCCTTTAGGTGATGGCGATGCCCGCCTTGGACAGAAACACCTCGCTTCATATCCATCCCTAAAGATGTACCCATCATCGACTGCTCAATGTCATGAACTGCGATCGCATTGCCGCCTAGCAAAGCATGGACATAGCCATCTCGAATCAATGTTTTCAAATGCTCGCTGCCGCCCGTGTGAATCACCACCGGGCCAGCCGTGACGATGACTTTGCCGCCGCGATCGCGGATCCGCCGTAAGTCCCATGCAATTTGCTCGACCACTAGCTCCACCCGGCGCTCACTCGACACACCCGCGCCCATAAAGCTAAAGTCATCTGTCTTCTTCAGCGATGGGGCTTTGCGCAGGGTATGAATGCCCTGACTGCCGACCACCACTTCTTCGCCTGCCTTTAAATCTCGCAGCAGCTTACATCGTGCCACAGCTCCACTCTCTGGCCCTGCCGATCCAGCCGGATTGCGGGTAACTGCGATCGCCCCATCCATCCGCTGCCCCTGCACCTTAAACCAATGATCCCCAATCAGGACTTCCGTGGGATAAATGGTAGTGACATAAAAATCATCCGGCGCTACCCCATCTTGTATCACCGTTTCTAAGGTAGCCGCAGTCACCTCCCTAGGTAAGCTGACCGCCCCCAAATCAATCAGTTGACCCATGATGTCATCCATCACAGAAGCATCCGGGGCAGAGACCTTGACTTCCGCCATTGAACTATCTTGCCGCTGCTTCCCCAAGTCAAAACTCAGCACTTGGAAACTACCGCCACCCGTGACAATGGTATCAAGCGCTCGATTGACGATGCCCGAGTCGAGCAAATGCCCCTCCAAATGGATCACCCGGCTCTGAATCGTTGAAGTCTTCGGTGAGACTTGACGCGGTTCAGTGGTTTTGAGCGTCAGGCATTTTGCAGCACCGCCCGCTTTGAGAAATTCAGTCAGAGGCGTTTCTTCGACCACAAAACCGCGATCGGCCAGCACTTGCCTCAACTGATCGCTAGCCTTATTCATCACCACAACTTGGCCCACATTCACCGCGTTGCAAGCAAAGTTGATCGCATCGACTTCATCGATAACAATTCGTTTTTCCTCAGCGACCCGCAGCTCAATTAAGCGATTGGAATACGCATCAAAAGCGGGTGGATAGTACATTAAATAACCATCCGTGAGCGGGCAAAAACAGGTATCTAGATGGTAGAACCGACTGTCCACTAGCCGCAGAGATAGCACTTCCACATCCAGCCATTCGGCTAAATAAGGATGGGAATCTAGCTCTGAGCGAAAGCCATAGCCTGCCCATAGCCAACCCCCTGCTCGATCGAGCAAAGCATCACCTGCGCCTTCAAAAGGGAGGCTTTCAGGCAATGTATGTACCGTAAAGCCATGGGCTTCAAACCAGGCTTGAAAAAAAGGCTCTTCACCCTGACGCTCAGGGTGCAAAAATCGGCTGAGCACCACGTTTTGACCTAGCACCAACCCGGCATTCGCCGCAAACACCATATCGGGCCAACCGGGCTGAGGCGCTACTAGCTCCACAGTGGCATGATTTTTAAGCACATGGTGTAGCTTATTCCATTGTTCTTCAGCCCGTTCCCGTGACGAACGATGGATGTTCCCTTCCATCCATGGGTTAATCACGTAGTCCACATCGTAATGATGGGGAGGACACATCAAAATTTTCGTACCATCAGTCATTTCAGTCATTCTCTCTTGAAATTTCACGTTCACCAATTCAACCCAACGCTTCGAGCCGTGGCTTTAAATTTGCCTACTTAAATTTGCCTACTTAAATTTGCCTACTCAAATTTGCTTACATTGAGACTCGCCTCATTTGCCTTATCCGGCCCATCTTTGGTCTTACCTGTTGCGGGAATCTGCTGGCCCAGAATTTACGTTTTTGCAGCGTTTTAGCCCTGCTTTCAAAAGACGTCCTCATAACAGAATAGACGGATTTCACGATAGAACAGAAATATTCTGTATCATCTGTTGCCTGATCAAATAAGGCCATCAGCAGAGCCGTGGCGTAGCCGACTTTCTCAGA
Source organism: Phormidesmis sp. RL_2_1 (assembly GCA_012033015.1). Lineage (GTDB taxonomy): Bacteria > Cyanobacteriota > Cyanobacteriia > Phormidesmidales > Phormidesmidaceae > Phormidesmis. Next base: position 532 of record JAAUPS010000357.1, on the reverse strand, counting down.
GACATCCACCCTTTTTGCCAGCGATTGACCTACAGTCATGATGTTAGGAAACCATAACGAATAGGATTATTGACATCCAAAACGGTGTTGTACAATACCATAACAGCCCGAAACAATACTGCAATTTTGACCATACGGTGGGTGTGGCCGTGATTCCGTTTTTAATGCCTTAAATTTTTTGTTCTGTTAATTTAGTCCTGTCATTTGGACTTGTTTTAGATGTGGTTTTAGATGTAGCACTCGTTCTTAAAAAGTACTTAACAATTGCTTAGGCCAGCGCTTCACAAAAGATGCAAGGCTTGAAGTAGGCGCAAGCGACTACACAAGTAACTAAATGCATGAAAGGCTAATTCCCTCAGTTAGGACATATCCGTTTACGACTCTAAGGCGTTTACGACTCTAAGACCAGCCCTTTCAAGGTGCTTTTTTGTTGGCTTTAGCTTCTGCGAGCAATCGCGCTGTAGAGACATGGGGTTTATTTTTATCATATTTAGGCTTTGTCTTTTTCTTCTTTTCACCTCTAGGATGAGAG
>JAAUPS010000014.1 GCA_012033015.1 Phormidesmis sp. RL_2_1 | reverse complement strand
TCAGACAGCGGTGAGACCCTGCGTCGCTTGGGCGGCGCGTAAGGAAAGCTCACCAAGACAGCGGTGAGACCCTGCGTCGCTTGGCGGCGCTAAGGAATGCTCACCAAGATAAAGTCAGAATGCATCCTTAACTTTGCTATCAAAGGCCCCCTAAAGACCCAGCACTAATTCCCACTTTTTGAGTTGCCCAACATGATTCGCGACATGATCGATAACCTGAAGCTGCCAGCGACCTTGGGCAGATGTGTTGAGCAACCGGCGTAGTGACGGTGTGCTGACTAAAGAATAGGTTCTTTGCAAGCGAGTTTGGCGGCCCAGGGTGCGGCCTTGAATCAAAACGGCATCGCCCTTGGGGCTTTTGAGGGTAAAGCTCAAGTCACTGAGAAATTCATGCTCAGCATGGATATAGACTTTAATATCTTGCACAGAACCATTGGCGGTGACGTTGATCGAGCTAAAAATGCCTTGAGGGTTGTTATCCGGAATGGTCATTACCGTGCTGTTTTTGACCGTCAGGGTTTGATGGAGGGCGCGATCTTTCAAGGCCCTTTCTTGGGCTGCCTTAACAGCCTGATAAGCATTGACTTTGCCATAGCCAAACCAAAACGAATGACCGCTGCTATCGTAAGTGCCATACCGCTGGCCGAGCTGTGGATCCGGATCTGAATCAATAATTTTATCGGTCGTGCTCTGCAATAACTGCTTGACTTCACTCGCGCTCAAATCCGGATTGACAGACAGCATCAGTCCCACAATTCCGGCTACTAAAGGACAGGCACTGGAAGTACCGCCAAAGCCCGCGTAGTCGTCGGGCGTATAGCCGTCGCTACCCGTGCGATCGCTGGTCAGCACAGCGCGGCCTTTTAGCCGGGTCTGCAGAATCTGTGGCCCGGTGGTAAAAGTACCTTCTGAAAGGGACATATTTGGAGGGGCATTATTACTGGGCGCGGCCACCGAAATATGGCGTCCCCAGTTACTGTAAGCGGCTTTGCGGCTCAAGCTTGTGCAGGCCGATACCGTAATCACATCGGGATGAATGGCAAAACCACTGAGCCAATTGGTCACGCCTGTGATCAAATTCTTCGCCCAACCCGATTCTTCCACCTTGCCCTCTACAGGTCGATTGGCGTTCCCGGCTGAAAACACAATCACGCAGCCTTTCCCATCACGTCCTTGAGTGGCCGCCCGGTTAATCGCCTGACTAATTCGTCGTGAGAGCGGGAAATACACCGCCGCTGGCGACCAGCTACAGGAAATCACATCAGCTCCTTGGCTAACGGCCCAATTAAATAAGGCTTCAATTGAGCTGTCATCTAAAAACCCAGTTGTTTGAATCGGCATCAGGCTACAGCCTGGTGCAATCCCGACAATACCCTGACCGTTTTCTTCGGCCAAGGCGACACCTGCAACGGCTGTACCGTGATTTTCATGGGCTGTTGGCGTGGGTAATCCATCTTGATTTTTTAAATCTCGAGGGGCAACAATTTTGCCAGCACCTTGCAAGTCGGGATGGGCTAAGTCAAAACCATCATCGGTAATCGCAATCACCACCGAGCGGCTACCGCGGGTCATGTCCCAAGCTTTCTCGGCAAAGACATGGGAGTTGGGCGCGAGATCTGAGCTGTTGCTGCGGTGGTAGAGATGCCACTGTTCGCTATAGCGGCTGTCTGTAGGCCGATATAGAGGAGCTGTCGCCAAGATAATATTGGGCTCAGCGAGCAAAACGTCGGGATGGCGGGCGAGTTGATTGGCGATCTTAAGCGGATTTTGGCGGGCGCTAGGGCCGACGATGAAACAGTACGTGGGGCCGCTATTGAGGCCAACGTCTGGCAGGGCATGGCTGCGAATGATGCCCACCGAATGTGCGATCGCCTCAACTTGAGTAATCTGTAACCCATCAGCAAACTGTACCGTTAACTGATTAGCCAGATACACATAGGTTCCTGGACTCACCTCTAGCTCATACACATGACTTGCATATACAACCATAGGCATGGCTCTCAAATCACTCAAAGCCGATTCCAGCTCAGCCTCACTGAGCTGCCACTCCACAATGAACAAACTAGCGCCAATGGCTTGAGGAGTAATATTTCGAACTTTTTGAGGCTGCCACTGAGCCGTGAGCGACGCCAATTCAGCCAAGTCGCTCAACCCTATCGTCAAGCGGTTTTTGACCTGACGTAAGCGCAGCTCTTCACCCCCGCGCTGTAAAATTTCCCCTTCTTGTCCAGGCAGCACGCCCTTATTGCCGCCTAAATTAGGGCTATAGTCATTTATGAGCATTTTGGCCTAGCGCTCCTAACGCACTCATCACATGCAACCTCTCTTTTATTTACTATCCACTTAGTCAAGAGTCACATCAAAACAGGACAACAGCAGGGCAAATGCCCTAATCTAAAGTTAAATTACCTAAGTTAGCGGTTTTCTTCCGCCGTTTTTCAGCCATGGTTTCCATCGTTAAAGCTTTGCTATCTAGAGTCGTCACTGTGGCCGCTGCCGGTACGATTGTAGGTGGAATGGCCATGCCCTTTGCAGCCCAAGCCCAAACCCAACCGCCCGCAGAGGCTCCCGACGCTGCCCGCACCATAGAACAGGCCAATAGCCCCATCGGCATTGCTTCGGGACAGGCCCTGATGAGCGAAGCTGAAAATGCTATCTCTGCCCAAAACTACACACTCGCTACAGAAAAGTTAGTGGCTGCCCGCAAAGCACTCAATGACGTTTCTACCTATTATCAAAATCTTTCTGGCGTTTTTGTCGGCGTCGATAGTCGCGTCAACAGTGGCTTGCGCGAACTCGCGTTAGAATCAGCCCAAGTACGCGACCAAGCCAGCTTGCAGCTCGCTATTCTTTATCGCGCTCAGAGCCGCCCCGAATTGGCAGTACCCCTGTTGGTCGAAGTCGTTCAAAGTCAGCAGCCTACCCGTCCTCTAGGTCAACAAGCCTATCAGCAGCTCTATGAATTGGGCTTTGTTACCGTACCCTACAATTCGCCTGGGCAGTAGTCAGCGCTACTCGTCTACGACTGCACCTTAGACTTTACATAAACTCAGGGACTTTAAATAAACTCAGGCTGAAAGCAAGCTAGCGCGATAAATTATTGCGTCATAATAGTTGGGTCGATTATCCCCAACTACCTAGGAGGCGTGAATGATTAGTCCTGATCAGCTAGAACTCATGATTAAAGCGAGTTTACCGGACGCGCAGATCACCACAGAAGATATGAAAGGTACTGGTGACCATTACCAAATAGCCGTTGTTTCTTCTGCCTTTGAAGGCCTTAGCCTAGTAAAACGTCATCAGCTTGTTTATCAGGCTGTCAACTCAGCGATGTCTTCGGATGCTATTCATGCACTTTCGCTGGAAACCAACACACCTGAAGAAGTCTCGGCCAGATAGGCTGTAGCTCATCAGCTAGCGCTGGCTCATCATGAGATATATCCAGAGCAAACTTCAAAGCACAGGCTAACGATCTGCGTTCTACAATGAAAGTCATATTTTACTAGGATGGGTTATGTCTCCAGAAACCAAAGCTAAACTTGATAGCCTGATTGAGCAGAATAAGATTCTGGTTTTTATGAAAGGCAACAAACTTATGCCACAGTGTGGTTTTTCTAACAATGTGGTGCAAATTTTGAACTCATTAGGCGTGCCTTTCGAAACGGTCGATGTACTGGCTGATCCGGATATTCGTCAGGGTATTAAGGAGTATTCTAGCTGGCCAACTATTCCACAGGTGTATATCAACGGTGAATTTATCGGAGGCTCTGATATCTTGATCAAAATGTATCAGGACGGCAATTTGCAGGAGACTGTAGAAGTCGCATTGGCATCTTAACGCCGAAAAAAATCGCCAAAAAATCGCCGAAAAAATCGCGCTCACCAAGATAGATTGAAATAGAACCCATTCACCAAGCATTTTGCTCAGCGAATGGGTTCTTTAATTTTTTGTCATGGTTTGACTTTATGACAGGCCCGGATTAAGGGCTCAGTTCATGAGTATGAATTTTTCAACAGCAGTCAGTTTTCAGGATCAGTTTTGAGGCGCGCTATCAGTTTTTAAAGTTTTTAGGATCGCTATTAGTTTTGAGGAGCACTATCAGTTTTTAGTAATAGTCCGTTTCGACTTCTGGCTGGGCTACGACAAAGTTAGAGGAATCGTAAAGAAATCGCAGAGTTTCTTGCTCCAATTGATTAATCAAATAGGATTCGACTGCGCCAGAATGACGCATGGAGGTGATGTAACCTTCGAGGTAAAGCCTTAGTTCATCGGTGCGGTAACCTTTGTGCCAATAGTCTACGAGGGTATCAGTGATCCGCTGGTAATAACGAATAACTCTGGCATCCTGAAGCATTTGTCTGCTAGCCTCACGCAACTAAAAATGGGTCGTAATGAAGGGGGTGAAGTGTGCAGGGAACATGCACTGAATCAAAAAACGCTGAAATAAAGCCGTGAACCATGACACCTTGACTGGGTCGTCAACGAATGGGTCATCAACACTGAACATGACAACATTGGCGTGACTTCGGCGTGACTACTTAGGGTTTACTAAGTATCCAAAGGTCTTAACAGGTATCAGTCAAAGGTGACGTTTACGAAAATAGACGAGTCAATGAACGTTTTCACCTAGCAGGCTTTTTTATTATTTCAGTGTCTTTACTCTATTTTATCAGGTAAAACATAGCTCCGTGGCCTGAAAACGCTAAATAAACTGGCCTTTTTTCGATGTTTTTCCAGTAACTTCGATTACAGAAGTCGCAAAACAGCTCTGTTAAGCTTTGCTCATAAAGTTCATTGCCAGCGGCCCATTACCAGCGGCATTACTGCCCTAATTATTCTTGTGAGCGCCATTATTGATACCCACATTCAAGTGGTCGAGAGCAATTTAAATCTTCGCTCGTTACTGAGCTGGAATTTGCAACAGTCAGGCTATAGGGTGCAGCAATGTGCCGATATGGTTTCGGCTAGAGAGGGCTTTCAGTCACATCAGCCTGGCCTGGTGGTGTTGGAAGCAGAATTTGCCCATGGCCAAGGCTTGCAGCTATGCCAGTGGTTACAGCGGCAGGGGCATCCACTGATTTTGATGCTCTCAGCAAGAACGTCTGAAGCAGATGTTGTCGCTGGGTTAAGAGCCGGGGCTGACGATTATTTAAAGAAGCCTTTTGGGATGCAGGAATTTTTAGCCAGGGTGGAGTCGTTGGCCCGTCGCAGTCGCCATACGACTAAGCCTTTGGCGATTGACTGCGGTGAATTACATATTGATCTGGTGCAGCGGCGGGTGCGCTATATGGGCGAGTTTGTCGATCTGACACCTCAGGAGTTTAGCCTGTTGTATGTGCTGACTCAGGCTGAGGGCGAGCCCCTAACTCGGATCGATTTGCTCCGTCGGGCTTGGCCTGATGCTATTGATAATCCGCGTACGGTTGATACCCATGTCCTGTCTCTGCGCAAAAAGATTGAGCCAGATCCACGGCATCCTGATTTGATCCAGACGGTGAGAAATGTGGGCTATCGCATCTGTGTCGGAGAAATAGATAGGGCGGTGAATAGGCCGATAGATCAACCCGTCGAAGCCATGGCGATCGCAGCCCATAGCAAACCGGCTTAGCGCCACACCTTCTCGAACAAGTAACCCCGAACAAGTAACCCGAATAAACAACTCTAGAAAACCAACCCTAGAAAACCAACCTAAAAGCTCAAAAATCTCAAGCCCACTCAGCCTCAGAGGCTTGCTCAGCGGTGACCAGTGTTTGTCGAAGCTGCGCCCAATCGACCTGGCTAGCCGGGGTATCAGCTACCAGCCGACCGTTTTCTAGATACAGCAGGCGGTTTACATGGCGAGCGGCTAAGTCGAGCTGATGGTTGCTCATCATCACCGTTAGCTCACCTTGAGCAGCCCATGCTGCTAGGCGAGTGAGCAAAAATTCACTGTAGCCGACATCTTGAGAAGAGGTCGGTTCATCCAACAGTAATACTTTGGGTTCGCTGATCAAGGTGCGGGCGATCGCAACCCTTTGTCGCTGGCCTAAAGACAAATTGACTGAGGTGCGATCCATCCAATCTGATGGTATGTTGAGTTGCTCTGCCCACTGCGCGATCGCCTCTGTAATTGCCTTTGGTGAACGTCCTTGCAGCCGCAGCGGATAGCCCAGCGTTTCGCGCACGTTCATTCCCAGTAATCGACTTTCCTGATTGACCAGGGCTACCTGTCGCCGCAGATTCACCACCGGTATGTGCTGAACATCTTGGCCTTGAAATCGAATCGTACCGCTACTAACGTCACTCAGCCGGTTCATGAGCCTTAGCAGGCTAGTTTTTCCGGCTCCCGACGGGCCGACTAGGGCGATAAAATCTCCAGGCTGCACCACGAAACTCAGATTTTTAAGAATTTCCAAGATGCCCCCAGGGGCACGCATGGTCACTTGCTCAAACGCCAGGATTTCCATCACCATCTCAATTTGTGCTTAAGGTTGCCCCAACAAACCTGTGTGAGTTTGCCCGATCACCCAAATATCGACTAGCAACAAAAGCAAGGTGAGCGCCAACAAAATCACATACATCCAGGGCTGCCCCAGCGGTTTGACATCTCTGGTATCAATCTCCGTCTTGGCCTGTATGTAGCGAACCAATCGAGCAAACCCCACCACTCGCATGGGCAACAGATAAGCCTTAGCAGGCACCTGATGATCTGCGAGCTGATTGGGCTGAGCAGGTGCTTTATGGGCTAATGGCTGGGTCAGGAAATAGTAAACAATCCCGCCCTGTCCGGTAGAGCGAGGCTTGAGCGCGCTAATTTCGGCCCAGCGTAACGCCCAGCCCCGGCGGCCCAACGCCCTTACCCAACTGGGATAAATCAACGCAATCCCTTGCGCATCGACCTGTACTTGCTCGCTCAATCCACCATGGAGGGCGATCGCACCCAACAACACACCAACCCACAGCAGTGAAGGAGGTACGGGCGCTTGCGTCACCTCTGCCAAAAAAGGTAGGGGGATGACCAACGCAATGTATAAAGACATCAACGTTAGCCGAATCAGCGGCGAAATTCTAAAGCTGTCCGAGTCTGGCAGCGCCCCACCTGTCATGACGTTACCTGGTGTAAATGGTCTTGGTGTCAATAATCCTGGTGTCAATAATCCTGGCGTCAATAATCCTGGTGTAAATGCTCCTAGGATTAATGATCCCGGTAACAAGTTGTCCTAGATCAGCCAATCCTCAACAACCTATCTTCATCCTCACCCATTCATTATCATAGATACTTTTGCACGACACGCCAGCCCGTTGCTGTGACCAACACCAATGCCACGAGCAAGCTGCCATTCATCATCAGGTGTAACCTGCGCGCCCAAGGCCGCTGTGGGCTAATACGAGTAGCGCTCCAGGCTGATGTCAACGCTAAAGCCACCACAACAATGCCAACGGGCAAATGCACTGAGTGCCCCAAATGGCCAAATTCGCCCAAGGTTCCAACGACACCAATACTGAGTAATAGCAGCACCAAGAAAACCATCACTCCGCCTAGGGTAAAGTGCAAGGGTCTCAGCCAATCAGGTCGAGCGTAAGCCTCTGCTATTGGGGCTGCTGTGATCGATGCTGCTGTGCTCGAGGTGAGTAAACCATCTGCAGATGACCCTGTTGTTTGGGTGTATTTGATTCGGGTGTATAGCAATATTGATCCCGTAATTGCCAGTAAACAGTAGGCCATCAACACCAGGCCCATCGACCAAGCTGCAATCCGCCACAGCCATATAAAGGAAGGAAGATCCACCGCACTACGCCCCGCTGGGTAACAAGCACTTCTGTGTGAAGTACTCTTTAAAGGCATATCACCTTTGCGGCCCTAATCAAACAGCCCCACGGTGCCATTCTTCCTAGGCCGCCGCAGGGCTAAATTTAATCTCTATCGATTTCAGTAGCTTAATTTCAGTAGCTTAATTTCAGTAGCTTAATTTCAGTGGCTCAGTTCAAGTAGCTCAATTCAAGTGGCTCAATTCAAGTAGCTCAATTCAGATGGCTCAGACTTGGCAAAGTTCTATACGGCGACACCTCCGATGCGACAATGCCTCCGATGCGACGACACCAACGATGCGACAACACCTCCGCAACGGCATTAAGTCGGCTTAGTCGGCGATCGCTGTCAGTGCAGCCGAAGGCGTACTCAAAGCGGTAGTCCGGCCCGTTGCTTCAGGGACATCCCCGTGACTTCTCGACGATGTCTCAGTGCGAGCGGAATCTCCTTCTAATTCCACCATCAATCGCGTGCAAGGAATGGTGTCTGACAAAATTGCACTGGCCATCATTCCGGTGTGAATTTCGAGCATGGCTGATTCTACAGCTTCAAACATCAACCGTTGCCCAGGGAATACCACACGCTCAAAGTACCAATCAGGCACATTGGTCACGCGTGCAATCTGAATTTTGCTCGTTGCATTGATATAACAACACAAAATCGTGTCGGGATCATCAGCGGGTAGGGGATCTAAAATTTGAGCCATGATGGGTTTAGAGACGAGAAAAACAGCTTGACAACGGGTTGACAATTGGGCAACACTTCACACTCACAAAAGCTAACACCTGGAAATTGCAACAACTGTAAAAACGACTACCAAGCCGTGATTGCGATCCCCTGAGCGTGCAGCTACAGCATTCAAGCCATGCAAAACCCAATGAGCTAGCGCTGACACCAACGATGACTTGAACTGAGGTGCCGGTTTTAGGGTTCCCCCAAGTTTAATCGCTGTCATCGTTTAACTGTCTTGGTTCTGACACATTTGCTAGACGCGCATCTTGTAGCATGAAGCGACTTTTAGCAGGAAGCGATTTTCATCGCTCAACTATTATCGATACCCTTTTATAAATAGGGAGAAATTCTAAGTTTCTCAACGAGAGAGTTGCAAAAACTACAAAGCTTAATACATCTTCGTCTTGCTCACACAGATGGGCTAACGGTGAGACGATTTAAGTAAGCTTTGAGCACGCTGCAATGGAAATCATAGGCGTTGGATAGCATCTCAACGCTACCCAATCGGGATCACCATATCCCGATTAGAGTGTTATCGTAAAGATATATGAACAAACTGAGAAGTGCCTGTTGATATCATCATGAGTCATTTTCCCCAACCACCTCTGAACCAACGTATTCTCTATGTGCGGTTGCCTGTAACCCTATCTTTCCGATTGGGGTGGTCTACCTAGCAGATCATATCCACAAGTGCTTTCCCGATGTAGAGCAGCAAATTTTTGATATGGGTACTGTGCCGCCGCTCGACTTCACGCGATCGCTCGACGCGCGGATCGATAGTTTCCAGCCGACCCTGCTGGTATTTTCATGGCGCGACATTCAAATTTATGCGCCAGTGGGTGGGCGAGGGGGAAACCCGCTGCAAAACGCCTTTGAATTTGCCTATGCTCCCAATCCACTGGTGCGGTTACGAGGTGCGCTCGGTGGGGCTCGGATGACGGCCACCTACATGGCTGAGCTACGCCGAAATGAGAAGCTCGTCAAAAGAGGGCTCAAGCGGGCTCGACGTCATCAGCCCGATGCTCGAGTGGTCGTTGGCGGCGGCGCGGTTAGCGTATTTTATGAGCAAATGCCCCAAATGTTGCCAGCAGGTACGATTGTCTCTGTCGGTGAAGGTGAGAGCCTATTAGAAAAGCTGTTGCGCAACGAAGATTTTTCAGCCGAGCGCTGCTATGTCGTCGGCGAAACACCGCGCGATCGCCTGATTCATGAGTGGCCTACTCCCATCGAAAAATCGGCCTGTGACTACGACTACATCGAAGCCATGTGGCCAGAATTTGAATACTATCTCCAAGCCCAAGACTTTTACATTGGCGTCCAGACCAAGCGAGGCTGCCCACACAACTGCTGCTATTGCGTCTACACCGTCGTAGAAGGGAAGCAAGTGCGCATCAATCCTGCCGATGAGGTGGTCAAAGAAATGCGCCAACTCTATGACCGTGGCATTCGCAAATTTTGGTTTACCGATGCCCAGTTTATTCCGGCTAAACGCTACATCGATGATGCCATTGAACTGTTAGAAAAAATTCAAGCCTCTGGGATGCACGACATCAACTGGGCCGCCTATATTCGCGCCGACAATCTCACCCCTCGTCTGTGTGAGCTGATGGTCGCCACCGGTATGAACTACTTTGAAATTGGCATTACCAGCGGCTCTCAAGAACTGGTGCGAAAAATGCGGATGGGCTATAACCTCAAAACCGTACTGCAAAATTGCCGCGATTTGGTAGCCGCTGGATTTGATGATTTTGTCTCAGTCAACTACTCCTTTAATGTGATTGATGAACGCGATCAAACAATTCGCCAAACCATTGCTTACCATCGCGAATTGGAAGCTATTTTTGGTGTAGATAAAGTAGAACCTGCCATCTTCTTTATTGGACTGCAGCCCCATACCCATTTAGAGGAATACGCCTTTGAAAAAAATATTCTCAAGCGGGGCTACAATCCACTGGCAATTTATTTACCTTGGGTGGCGCTCAAACTACTTTGGAATCCAGGCGAGCTAGGCGCATTTTTTGGCGATGTATGTTTACAAGCGATGCGCGAAAATCCCAATGACTTTGGCCGTGAAGTCATGAGGATTTTAGAGTGCCGTTTGGGACGCTCACCTTTGTCAGAAGCGTTGAGTGCGCCTATCGAAAGCCAAACTCGCGTCTTGGCTGAGGTATCATAGAATAGTTTGGAACGTTACAAACGTTGTTTTTTGTCGTTTGTTTTTTGTCGCTTTTTTTTGGCTGACTTAGCATAGCTTCAGTTTTAGTTTTAGTAACTTTTAGTAATTTTTTAGAAACGGCATGTTGGCGGGTTCTATTCTTCAAAGACTTGTGCGAGATCACGATAGCAGTGACTCGTCAAATCAGGGTGACAATAACTCGTCAGCTCGTACGCCACTGAACTTTGGGGTGTACTACAAAAACACCCTGGTGGCCCTGTGTCACGCCTTAGAAGATGCGGTACTTGCGACTCGCACATCACCTTTAATCGTCACAGCATTCCAAAAAGGTAAATGGTATTTGCAAGAGGCCGAACGCTACAGTGACCTTGCTGATACCGCTGAAAAGATTGTCATTATGGCTGCTCCCGAGGCGGGCTTTAGAGAGCATCCCACGGGTAAGCGAAAGAATGTCAGCCTAGTGGATTTGGATCTAGAAGATCCGGTCGCTCAAGAGTGGCATCTGATGATTATGAGCGCCACCTACAGTGCCATGGTGCTCTGCCAGGAACTCACAGATGAAGAATATGGCCCCGGTGGCCCGCCCGATAATGACTTAGAACGAAAGTTCTACGGATTTTGGACGTTTGATCCAGTGCTAGTGAGCAAAACCATCGCCATTGCGGCTGACCACATCGGACACTATGCCCCGAAACTTCAAACTGACTTAGAAACCAGACTGGCCAAAATAGATGCCGAAGCCGTCACGAAAACTGGGGAAGTCGGTAATGTGGTGATGCGAGTAGTGGACTATTTGCAAGGGGGCGATCGCCAAATCGCCCAGACCGAAGCCTTTCAGTTTGCAGGTGCCCTCAACCAGAACTTAGCCTCTAATGAATTGCAGGCTTACCTGCGGATGGCTCAACTCGCCGACTTAGCTGATCCGACCAATCCATTAGCCGCTGCCGAAGTCGCTTCTCTTTCAGAAATGATGGGTCAGTTTTTAGATCTGCCTGTGTGGCAAATGCAAAGGCTGAGGCTAGCCAGCTTACTTCATCGCATTGCCCCAGCTCAGATCGATACCGAAGCAGCGGAGCAAGAAGGAGATAGCTGCCCACTCAATCAGGGAGCGCAAACCTTGAGAATCTTACCTCGGTTGCGGGCGATTGCCCTGATTATTTCCCATCAGCACGAATACTGGGACGGCAGCGGCCAGCCTGCTGGGCTCAGCGGCGATGGCATACCGGTAGAATCTCGCATTTTGGGCTTGGTGGCGAACTTTCAGCACGAGGTCGCTCGTCGCCGTCATGAGGCTAGCCAAGCTACCGCCACTCTCGATCCACCCACCCATGATCACAAACCCTCGAAAAAGGTGCCCCCTACGCCTGAAAACGAATGGCAGCATGTCACAGATGCCTTCTCCGCCTGCCAAAAAGCAGCGGGCCATCAGTGGGATCCTAAGCTCGTAGAAATATTGGGCTTTTGGTGAGTGGCTTGCAACAGGGGCTCAGCTTACCTACGATTCCTCTCAAGATGACACTGAGTGCAGGGCTGCTCAACCCAGATGTGGCCGAATCATGGCCGTCGCTGGTGATATCTGAAGCTAGCCCATCTGAAACCACAGCCCCTGAAGTCAAACAGTCCCAGTAATATTAATCAGCAGTCCTAACCAGCAGTCCCTGTTCCCTTCATAAGCCGTATCAGCCTGATTGAGATGAGTGAGCCCATTGATTTAGATGCCATTCGCCAAGGCAACCTCAAAATGTTGTCTGGCGCCAAACTAGATGACGTTGACTTAGCAGGCTGCAACTTGTCTGGCGTGAACCTCGCTGGCGCCCATCTATCGGGTGCCAATCTCAGTCGTGCCAATCTGAATAGCGCCCATTTAGAAGGGAGTAACCTCGTCGGTGCTAACCTTGCTGGAGCCGATCTGCGTGCTAACTTATGGGGTGCTAACCTGATGCAATGTGACCTTACCGGAGCCGATCTGCGCGGAGCCAATCTACGCGGGGCTAACTTGATGGGTGCCAAGCTGACAGGTGCTAGCCTAACAGGGGCTTTTCTCAGTGGTGTTACCCTGATGAATACTAACCTCAAAGGTGCAGATATTCGAGGCGCTGACTTGCGAGGTGCCAACCTCAGTGAAAGTAATTTACGTGGCGCTGATCTCTCGCGCGCGGATCTGCAGGGAGCAACCCTCATTGAGGCAAATTTAGAAGAAGCCAACCTACAAGAGGTAAATTTCACAGGCGCTTCTTTGGTCAGAGCCAATTTATTGTGCGCCGATTTACAAGGCGCACTAACCATGGGTGCTGATCTAAACGATGCTTATTTGACCGGCACTGTCCTATCGCCATAGGTGCTGTCAACAGGTGCTGTCAAAATAGCTTCTATAGCCCAGGTTTGCCATTGCCAAATCAGCCACAGCTCTTTAAGCTGTGGCTGATTGTGTAAGCTGTGGCTCATCGTTAGCGGAGTTGGCTGAGTGAGCTACAGCTTAATAAGCATCTTGCAGTTCGTAAAAATCGGGCGAAATGTAGTCCTTACGCAGCGGAAAACCTTCCCAATCTTCTGGCATCAGCAATCGCTTCAGGTTGGGATGGCCTTCATAGATGATGCCGAACATGTCGTAGCATTCACGTTCTTGCCAGTCGGCGGCTTTCCAAATCCAATAAACCGAAGGAATAGAAGGCTTGTCTCGCGGCAGAAAGCACTTGATGCGAACCTCTGCAGGTGAATCAGCATCATCACTGAGCTTGGTCAGATCGTAGACGCTGACCAGTTCCTGGCCGGGGCCAGCGTCGTAGGCGCTTTGGCAACGTAAATAGTTGAAGCCGTATGCATAAAGCGCCGTAGCAAAGGGGAGTAAAAACTCTGGATCGACCTTGAGGACTTCTACGCCGGAGTGATCGCGCTCCATAATTTCATGGGCAAAGCCTTGCTCACTAAGCCATGTGGAGACTTCGCCTGCTTCGACAATGGCTGATTCAGATGAGTCAGCATCTTCAGGCTTGTTGGTTGCTTCTGTATCAGCCATTTACGCTACGCTTTCTCCTTTTCGGCTTCTGCTTGGGATTCGGGAATGGCAACGGGCATCCCCATCGCTTCCATCAATTCCTTCGGTGGGGTATCTCTCGTTTCAGACGCGAGATAGGTACCCGTCAAAATCGGTGCAACCGACTTCATCGTATGACTGCGGGTATAAAAACGGTGTGTGCTCTCAAACTGCGATCGCTCTTGCATTGACTCATTCGCAATCTTTTTACGCAGTTTGATAACTGCATCGAAAATAGCCTCTGGCCGAGGCGGACAACCCGGAATGTAGACGTCCACCGGGATGATTTTATCCACCCCACGCAATGCAGTCGGCGAATCAGCACTGAACATACCGCCTGTAATCGTACAAGCACCCATGGCCATCACATAAGCAGGCTTGGGCATTTGCTCATAGAGACGCACCAGCGCAGGAGCCATTTTCATGGTGACGGTACCAGCCACAATGATCAGATCTGCTTGCCGAGGGCTGGCTCTAGGGGCTAGCCCAAAACGATCAAAGTCGAAGCGAGAGCCCAGCAGCGCGGCAAATTCTATAAAGCAGCAGGCTGTGCCGTACAGCAGTGGAAACAAGCTCGACAACCTCGTCCAATTGTAGAGATCGTCAACGGTTGTCATGATGACGTTTTCAGACAGATCTTGAGTAATGCCTGTGCTGGTGGCAGGGTTCATTAACCGCTCACCTGGGTTCATCGGCAGGCTCTGTCCTCCTTGCAGAGAACCTGACTGCATACTCGATCCTATGACCACTCTAAAGCTCCTTTACGCCAAGCGTAGACTAAACCAACCACCAAAATTGCGATGAAAATTAAAGCTTCTACAAATGCTAATAGACCCAGGCTATGGAAAGCGACCGCCCAGGGATATAAAAATACGGTTTCCACATCAAAAATGACGAAGACCAGTGCAAACATATAGTAACGAATGTTGAACTGAATCCAAGCGCCACCGATGGGTTCACAGCCAGACTCGTACGTTGTCCGACTGGCGGGGCCAGCGCTGGCAGGCCGCAACAGCTTAGAAGCACCCAGGGCAACAACTGGTACTAAGCTACTAATAATTAAGAAGCCTAGGAAATATTCGTATCCACTTAAAACAAACACAGCGGTTGCCTTGAACTATGCGCGAACGTAATCATTGTAGCGGGATTGGCGCGGGCTGCTCATGATTTTTCTCGAGCGATTCTATTGATTTTGCCAACGATTCTGATTGCTACCGCTAAAGGGGCAAAAGCGCAGTAGAAAACCCACCGTATGCAATAATAGTTTACAGATATTTTAATATTTCTCAGTTTAATCAAGCCTCGTGCAGGTCTGCCTGGGGTGCTGTGATGATGCTCTTGTAACAGCTTGCAGTACAGGTTTTAGGCCGAACAGAATCTGCATAAGCGCTTAAGTTCAATTCAGTGCAATCAGTTCAATCAGTTCAATTAGTTCAAAGTAGATGATGGGTTCCATTCACGCAATCCAAATTTAATGTCATGAGTACCGAGCCAACGTCTAATACCGAGTCCAATGTCGGGCCAGAACCATCGCCGCCTGTCGAAGAGATGATTCCTCTCATCAAGTCTGACGATGCGGACGCGACGTCTCCTGAGGTGGCCTCAGAAAAGCCGTTAACCCCGGCAGAAATGGACTGTTATGAGTGTCGCGCCTGTGGCTATACCTATGAGCCGACCAAAGGAGACAGTCGTACTAATACACCGCCTGGTGTGACGTTTCAAGACTTACCTAAGGGTTGGCGCTGTCCTATTTGTGGGGCTAGCAGGGTGCAGTTTAGTAATGTCGGCCCAGTCGGGATGGCTTCAGGCTTTAAGCAAAATCTGAACTATGGGTTTGGGGTGAATAAACTGACGCCCGGTCAAAAGAATTTGCTGATTTTTGGAGCTTTGGGACTCGCTGTGCTGTTTTTTCTGAGCCTTTATGGCTTGCAGTAACAGGGTTTGCAATAACAGGCATTTTTCGCGCTTAAAAGTAGCAGGCTAACACTTTTGCTCGTCTCGTTTTTGCACCTAGCTTTTGGTTTGTGTTGGATTTGGATTTGGTTTTTTGTTGGAGTGGTCATGCAGACGGTTTTAAAATTTTGGGTTGTTTTTTGGGAAGGCGCTATGGACAGCGTCAAGAATGGCGCGATCGCGAAAGGATTGAAAAAGTGCGTACTGTTACTCATAGTTGCGGTAATGGCAACGAGCTGCGCTCAAATCTTTTTAGCTGAGACCGAGACCCATCCTTGGGAAGTGATTGCATTGCCAACCGAAGCATCTATTTCAGATGTAGCCTTTGCCAGTGATGGTCAGCATGGGTGGTTAGTCGGTAGCCGCACTACACTGTTGGAATCAACCGATGCCGGGAAAACCTGGGAGCCTCGAACCTTAGAATTGGGCGAGCAACGCTACACGTTTACCTCAATTGACTTTAACGGAGAGGAAGGTTGGTTAGTCGGGCAGCCCGGTATCATGCTCCACACCACAGACGGCGGTACTTCTTGGTCAAACATTCCTTTAGATCCACAGTTGCCTGGTCAGCCGCTACTAATTACGGCATTGGGGCAAAACTCGGCTGAGTTGGCTACTGATATTGGCGCAATTTATCAAACAGCAGATGCTGGTCAGCATTGGAAGGGCCTGGTGCAGTCGGCAGTTGGCGTCGTCAGAAATATGACCCGCAATGACGAAGGCAAGTATGTGGCCGTATCGTCCCGAGGAAATTTTTACTCGACATGGCTGCCCGGACAAGACGCATGGCAACCCCATAACCGTGAAAACTCCAAGCGTCTTCAAAATATGGGCTTTACCCAAGACGGATCGCTTTGGCTGATCGCTCGCGGCGGACAAATGCAGTTTGGCACTGAAAAGGTGAATTACGAAGACTGGACTGAACCCGTCAATCCTGAATTTGCATCTAGCTGGGGCCTGCTAGATATGGCGTACCGGACACCTGAAGAACTTTGGGTCACCGGCGGTAGCGGCAACTTGCTGATGAGCCCAGATGGTGGCCAGACCTGGATGAAAGACAAGGCCGTGGAAAATGTACCGACCAACTTCTACCGGGTGAAGTTTTTAGCTCCTAATAGGGGATATGTTCTCGGTCAGCGGGGCTATTTGCTGCGCTATGAGAAAGAATTTCAGGCTGCCTAGCATGGCGCTTGGTGCGGATGCTGTGGAGAGCATGGGATGGAGAAAACAATTGGCGATTGATTGTGTGATTGGCTTGCTGCCATAGGTTGCTGCTAGGGGAGCAGATCACAAGCCGATAACAAGCAGATAATTAGGTGAGCAGACAATACAAGATAGTTGAGGTGATTGCTCTGAATTTTACTCAGCTCAAAAATTCAGAGCAAAATCAAAGACTTCCTTGTAGTGAGCGCTAAGAGTTACGTATGATGATAGTAATTGCAATTTTGCTTTAGTTAGGAGATTTAAAACATGGCTGGCGATACCGGTGAAAGACCTTTTGGCGATATTGTGACAAGCGTTCGCTATTGGATTATTCACAGCATCACAATTCCTGCTTTGTTTATTGCAGGCTGGCTTTTTGTTTCAACAGGCTTAGCGTATGACGCATTTGGCACGCCTCGGCCCAATGAGTACTACCCCAGCAATCAAATGGAAATACCCATTATCGACAATCGTTACAACCCTGATGCGGTGCTGCCTCGATAGCTAGGGGTTGAGCCTTTTGAAAACCTTTTGCATAAAAAGCCTTTTGGACAGAAGCCTTTTGCACAGAAGCCTTTTGCACAACTGATAAAGATAATATTTTTGGAGACTTGCCATGACTAGTAGAAACCCTAATGAGCCGATCACCTATCCGATTTTTACCGTGCGCTGGCTATCTGTTCATGCGTTGGCGGTACCTTCCGTTTTCTTTTTAGGCGCGATCGCCGCCATGCAGTTCATTCAACGCTAGGCCCCAAAACAGGAGCCCCCAACAGGAGATATACCCCATGGCTGATAGACCCAAAAATCCGAATGCACAACCTGTAGAGCTAAATCGAACGTCCTTGTTCTTAGGTCTGCTTTTGGTCTTTGTTACCGGTTTGCTGTTCTCGAGCTACTTCTTTAACTAGAAAATCTGAGACACTCAGATGAGACACTAAGGCTTGAGCAGCTTAAGGTCTTAAACAAGATTTTCGTGAAGAGATTGTGGCTAGAAAGTTGAGTTATTTACGTTGTGAGTAGGAGCATGTTCCATGTTACAAAACGGTAAAATCCCTCTGTGGATTGTGGCAACAGTCGCTGGTACAGGAGTACTGGTGGTAGTTGGCATCTTTTTCTATGGCTCTTATGTGGGCACCGGCTCAGCCATTTAAGGCTGCTGCTAGGTTGCAATAAGACGATATTTCCATCAGACGACAATCAACAAAAAGCGGCCAGTCTACCGAGACTGGCCGCTTTTTGTTGAGAAAAGATTGGCTTAAGGCAATGATGTATCAGATGTAATGACGTATCAGCGATCTGACTTTATCTTTGAGTCAAGCTTTCTGAGTCAAGCTTTCTGAGTCAAGCTTTGAAATTACCCAAGCTTAGAAAGCTTCTTAACCCCGCTCAATGTAGAGAAACAGTGCAGCCATGGCGACGGCGGGAAAAACCAAGCCAACAAAAGGAACGAGCAGAGTAGGTAGAAAAGAAGCGGCCATGTCAGTTGTCCTCTTTTGATACGAAATGTTTGACAGTATTAAAACATTACTCTGAATTGGGTTCAAAGTTGTCGTCTCTTATTGGAAGTTAAACATTACGAATGATGCTGCAGAATCGATTTTACCCATGTGTTTTGAGTCGTGTTTTGAGTCGTGTTTTTGGTCATGGAAGCACCCATCGCTTCGTAAAATTTAAAGAAGCGGCCTCATCCTTGCCTCATCCTTATTGAGCAAAGCGATTGGCAAAAATCTGCCGCCTGACATAGACGGTATCTTTCTCCAGAAGGTCGTGATGTTTTAATACATTTCGCTACAGTAATGCTACGTAAGTGAGAAACTATCTCTTGCTGTTATCAATTCCTACTGGAGCTTAAAACTGATGTGGAACCTTATTGCTTGGGTGATTTTGGGTGTGGTCGCGGGGATGATAGCTCGGGCCATTTATCCTGGACGCCAAGGCTTTAGCCTACTGGGAACCATGGTATTGGGTATTATCGGTGCATTTGTTGGCGGTGCGCTTCACTCGCTGTTAACCACCGGAAAATTTGCGCTTGCTACTGGCGGATTAGGGCTCGGCAGTATTATTGTTGCCGTGATTGGCGCGTTGGTTACGCTCTTTGTTTATTACAAGGTTACTAAGCCTGCCTAGGTCGCTCTGAGCTTATTTTTTTGAGCGTTGTAGCGTGTTTTGAACTCGGCTTGTTGAACCTTATGCTCGACGATGGGCACCGGGTACCCGGTGCCCTTGAGTTCTTGCTGAGAAATACTGCCGGTCAGTAGCATGGGGGTGTCGAGGTGGCGGATTTCGGGCAGCCATTGACGGATGTATTCGGCATCGGGGTCGTACTTTTTGGCTTGGCTGGCAGGATTAAAAATACGCAAAGGTTTAGGATCCATGCCGCTAGAAGCGCTCCATTGCCAGCCGCCGTTATTGGCTGACAAATCGCCGTCGTACAGATGCTGCATGAAGTATTTTTCACCCCAGCGCCAGTCAATCATCAGATCTTTGGTGAGAAAGCTCGCGACGATCATGCGGCAGCGATTGTGCATCCATCCCGTTTGGTTGAGCTGACGCATGGCCGCATCGACAATGGGATAGCCTGTTTTTCCTGTACACCAAGCTTGGAACTGCTGTTCGTTATTGTTCCAGGGAAAGTTTTTGAAGGGGTCGCGATAGGGGCCTTCGGCAAGCTGCGGAAAAAAGTACATGACGCCTTGATAGAATTCACGCCATGCGAGTTCTTGCTGCCAGGTGCGAATATTGGTGCGGGTTTCGTCGCTGCGAGCGCGGCTGTAGGCGGCGGCGGTGGCTGCCCAAACGGTGCGAATGCCGATGGTGCCAAATTTGAGCGCTGCGCTGAGGGTGGAGGTGCCGGGGTTGGCAGGAAAGTTTCGCTGTTCGTCGTACTCGGCGATCGCCCGCTGGTCATCACAAAACTCTTCTAGCTTGGCCAAGGCGGCCTTTTCCCCTGGTGCCAGCAGAAAGCCATTGTCCCATTCATAGCCCAAGTCTTTAGCCGAAGGCAATTCGATAGCGCCAGCATCGGTAGCCCGTGCTTTTTCATCAGGGCTCAGACCTGTTGCTTTTGAGAGCGCCATTACTAGGGCGGGCTTGTCGTGGCCTAGCCAATTTCGCCAGAAAGGCGTGTACACCTTGTAGGGTTCGCCGCTACCGGTTTTGATGGTGTCAGGATCGTGCAGTAGCTGATCCCAAAACTGCGTACAGCGCTCAATGCCTTTTTCCTTGAGGGCACTGGCAACGGCAGTATCGCGCTGGCGGGCGTAGGGCTCTACATCACGGTTCCAGTAAACGGCAATAGCACGATCGCACTGGCCAATTGAGCAATGGCTTGCTCGGGCTTGCCTTGGAGAATCAGCAGTTCGCTGCCTGCAGATTTGTAGCTGGTTTGCAACTCAGCGAGAGCGCCGATCATGTAGGCAATGCGGGCAGGGGCGATATCGTCACCTGCTAGGATGTGGGGATCTAAGCAAAAGAGCCCAATGACCTTGGCGGTGCGATCGCGCGCTGCTGCAAGGCCCACATTATCTCGAATCCGTAAGTCTCGGCGGTGCCAAAATAGCACTAGCTCATCGGTCATATCACCCTCCTGAGAGCCTTCTACAGATAGGCCCTAGCCATGTAGAACGCCGCAATGGATTTGGCATCAATCGGCGTGCCGTTCAAAATGGCTTTTTCTAACGCATCGGCGCTCATCAGCACGACATCCATATCTTCATCTTCATCTCGCGCCAGTGCTTCGCTCAACGTCTCTAAGTCAGTCGCCAGGTAAGCATAGATAATTTCATCGGAATAGCCCGGTGCATTGGGGAATTTTCCCAATGCTTTCCAGGTGGCGGCTCTATAGCCTGTTTCTTCTTGAATTTCACGCTGAATCGTAGCCAGTGGGTCTTCACCTTTTTCCACAGTGCCTGCCGGAAATTCTAGCAGGCGGCCCTGCATGGCAAAGCGATATTGGTGCACTAGAACGAACTTACCTTCTGAGGTTACAGGCACGGCCATAGAACCGCCAGGATGGCGGATGCATTCGTAGTCACCGACAGATTTATTCGGTAAGCGGAAGCGGGATACCTCGTAGTTAAACTTACGGCCCTCGTAAAACATTTTGTGTTTGAGCAGTTGGGGCGGTTCTTGACCTAATGCCATTGCAATATCGGGGGTGAAGACGGTTGAGCGAGCCTTTCAACGCCGCTGATAGTGAGCGGTGCTAAAAGCTGAGCGATAGTTTTGCCGAAAATAGGGTGGGGCCAGCCGGGAATGATATCCATCAGGGGCACAAGCACAAAGGGGCGCTCGTGTAGGCGAGGATGGGGTACGGTGAGGCCCGGTATATCAATGATTTGATCTCCAAACAGCAGGAGGTCTAAATCGAGCGATCGCGCCCCCCAACGCCCCTGACGCACCCGGCCAAACTGATGTTCGATCGTCAGCAGCCGTTGGAGTAAGGTTCGGGGCACAAGGGTGGTTTTGACTAGGATACAGGCATTCAGGTAGTCAGGTTGGGGAGGGCCAATGGGAGCGGTTTTGTAGAGGTGCGATTTCTCCACCACAGCAATCCCCATTTCCCGATCAATCGCCTGGATGGCTGCCACCAAAATTCGCTCAGAATCACCTAGGTTTCCGCCGAGTGCGATCGCCGCTGTCACCGTTTCGGCTATTCCGCCCATCTGCTAAGCTTGGCCACCGAGCACACCGCGCACCCGATTCGTCAACTGCTCAGCCGTCAGCACCCCTTCGATCCGGTCAATCGGCTGGCCCTGATCGAACAAAATCAGCGTTGGCAGTGCATGAATCTGATGCTGAGAGGCAATTTGAGGATATTTCTCAGTGTCAATTTTCACCACCTTGACTTCCCCCTTCATCTCAGCGCCCACCTGAGTCAAAATCTTCGCCATCATTTGGCAAGGGCCACACCAGTCCGCATAGAAATCGACCAACAGCGGCTCATCAGAACCACTAATCATTTCATCAAAACTATTAAACTGCTGTTTGACTGCCATGGGCGTGTTGTTTCAAGTAAAAACGTCTTTCCTATGCTAGTAGCCTGGTTTAGAGATGTGGGGTTTGCTACTGATTAATTTAGGGATCTTACCCATGTGCCATGATTGATGAATGAATGTTCTAACCTTGGGGAATGTGACGATTCCAGCTTGATTCACCTTTGAGCTTTACCTGTTGCCCATACGCCTGATCAGCATGAAACAGCCTCACCTGCTAGATGGTCGCTACCAAGTCGTTAAAAAACTAAGCGCGGGTGGATTTGGCGTGACGTATTTGGCCAAGGACACGCGCAGGCCCGGTGAGCCACTGTGTGTGGCCAAAGAGCTGCACCACCAGCATCAAAATAATCCCAAGATTATTCAGCTCTTTCACCAAGAAGCAGAAATGCTAGAGCGCTTAGGCAAGCATGATCAAATTCCTCAGCTCTTAGCCTCGTTTCATCATGCCAATCGCCTGTATTTGGTACAGGAATATATTGACGGCGTAACCGTAGAACATGAGCTGCACCCGCCCTCGGGGCCAAAGCGCAAGCTGCCGGAAGCTGATGTGGTGGCTCTGCTGCGCGATGTACTAACGGCACTGACCTTTGTGCATCAACATCAGGTGGTGCACCGCGATATCAAACCGGCGAATTTGATGCGGCGCAAGCAAGACGGCAAAATTGTGCTGATTGACTTTGGCGCAGTCAAGGCACTGACGAACAGCCAAATTAATGCACAAGGGCGGATTACCACCACCGTGAGTATTGGCAGTCCGGGCTATAGCCCTCACGAGCAGGTCTCCCAAGGCAACCCGCGCCCGGCCAGTGATATTTATGCCCTGGGGATGACGGCAATTGAGGCATTGACGGGGGTGTATCCGACAGAGCTATGGACAGACCCGATGACGGCGGCATTAGTGTGGAAAGATCGCGCCCAAGTAGGCCCAAAGCTGGCGGCGTTTTTGACGCAGATGGTACACCATCACTTGGGTCTGAGGTTTCGAGATGCAGGCGCGGCATTAGCTGCGTTAGAAAGCTTTGCGTCAGCTCCGGTGATGCTTGCGGCTGTACAGAGACCCCGACCACCGCAGCCCCTACAGGCAAACACGACTCCAAAGTCTACTGCCTCTACAAATGCCTCTACAAATTCCTCTACCAAGACTGCTTCTGCAAATATCGCCGCCATCATCAAGCCGCGCCGCGACGTGTTGAAGTTTTTAGGCTTCTCAGCGGCGGGCATGATGATCACCCTAGTGGGTCAGCAGCTATGGCGCGGGGGGCAAAGCAGCACGCCCACTGCGACACCCCTCGCCCCGGAAGATGTGCCCACACCAGAACCCGTGGTTGAAACCTCGCCAGCGATTGCCACCTCCGACCCTACACCCACACCGGAACCAGACGAACCAGCACCCCCAGGGCAGGCATTAAAAACACTCGATTTTAAGACGGTGGAGGTGAATGCTAAAGGCGAGATAACCGCCGAGCCCTCGGGGCAGGCGCAGTATTTTGATGAACCCTATTTGCTAGATAAATTAGGCGATGACCTGCCGCTGCGCATGGTACAAATCCCCGCAGGCGAATTCACCATGGGTTCGCCCGAGCGCGAAGCGGGTCGTTATGACAATGAAGGGCCGCAGCGGCGGGTAACGGTGCCGAGCTTTTTCATGGGAGCCTATGCCATCACCCAACGGCAATACCAAGAAATCATGGGCGAAAACCCGTCGTACTTTTCTGCCGATGGGGCCGATCGCCCAGTAGAAAGAGTGAGCTGGTCAGAGGCTGAGGCATTTTGTCAAAAGCTGAGTGAGCTGACCGGCAACGACTATCGACTGCCCAGCGAAGCGGAATGGGAATATGCCTGTCGGGCCGGGACGAGACGCCTTTTGCCTTTGGCGAAACCCTGACGACCGATATTGCCAATTACGATGGTGACTATACTTATGGCGCTGGGCCAAACGGTGAGTATCGAGCAACAACTGTGGCAGCAAATGCCTTTTCTGCCAATGCTTTTGGCCTGTACAACACCCATGGCAATGTCTGTGAGTGGTGCGCTGATGATTACTTCGGTGACTATCGAAATGCTTCTGATAGTGCTGTTGCGCGACTGTCCGGTGATCCAGCATCCTTAAAGGTGCTGCGGGGCGGTTCGTGGATCAATCTTCCGCGCGGCTGTCGCTCGGCCGATCGCGTTAGGAATTCGCGCGCGACCGAGGACCTCCTCGTGGGTTTTCGGGTGTCGTGTGGTCTGCCCGCGTGAGCACTCTCTTTGTCCCTCACAAATACCTCTATAGCTTCTTTCGAGTGAGCTACTGCTAGTAATCGCTGGAAGCCTTTACTAGCAGTAGCTCATTCGACTAACACAGTAAGAGTGCATCCTTACTTTGCTATAACCCTCTAGCCGTTCAAGAATTCTTCAGGTGAAATATCAGCTTGCTTAAGGATTGCCCTAAGCGTACCTTCAGGCATATCACCTGGATGGTTGGGAACGGTTGTAGCGCGTCTCGTTTCAGGGTTATACCAAATTTCGTGACTACCAGCAGCTTGACGGTCAAACACAAATCCACACTGTTTCAGTCTTTTGACAATCTTCCTGTAATTAAATCCGGATAAACGCCCCATCTATATCCCGACGACTATCTATATCCCGACGACTATCTATATCCCGACGACTAAAGGAAACTCAAACGTTTCCTCAATGTCGAGCAGCTTAAAGGTATCTTCTCTTTCGGCCTTAGACTCTAGCAGCTTTTTAGCAACGTCACGAGCAATTTCCAGGGTTTCTGTCACGGTTCGGCCTTGGGCTACCAATCCAGGAATATCCTCTGAGGTCGCTAAATAGACGCCTTCTGGCAATTTTGCAATATTGAGCTTGGCAATTTGTTCCATAACCCGTCCCGTGACTATAGCGGTTTGCAATTCAATCATAGCGCTAGCCCTCCTAGCTATTGCAGCAAAGCCCAAAGAGTCAACCTATAGCGTGTGCCGGATGCATAACGCCGACGGCGAGGCTACGCCAACGGGTACACGCGCGTCGCTTGGCCTGTTGTTACGTAGAGGCTTCAGCCAGCGTGCCGTACCTCAGCCAAGCGACCAAAGCTATAGATAACGAGACCCCTCAAACAACGATTGCCCCGCTTCCCCCCAAAAGCGTACAGTAATTGGGCTAAATGTACGCAATTAGGGAAGTGAAACCATTATGGCTGGAGCGCTAGACGGTAAGGTTGCCATCATCACAGGCTCATCTCGGGGGATTGGCAAAGCGGCGGCGTTGGCCCTGGCTGAGCAGGGCGGCAAAATTGTAGTGAACTATGCGCGCTCTAGCGAGGCGGCAGATGCGGTCGTTGCCGAAATTGAAGGAATGGGTGGTGAGGCAATAGCTCTCCAAGCCGACGTTTCTCAAGCCGATCAAGTAGAGGCCATGATCAAAGCCACCCTGGATAAATTTGGCCGCATCGACGTGCTAGTTAACAATGCAGGCATCACTCGCGACACCTTGCTACTGCGCATGAAGCCCGAAGACTGGCAGGCTGTGATTGATCTCAACCTTACCGGCGTTTTCCTCTGTACCCGCGCTGTGAGTAAAATCATGCTCAAGCAGCGCTCGGGCCGTATTATCAATATTTCCTCCGTGGCTGGCCTGATGGGTAACCCTGGCCAAGCCAACTACAGCGCTGCCAAAGCGGGCGTCATCGGCTTCACCAAAACCATCGCCAAAGAACTCGCCCCCCGAGGCGTCACCGCCAACGCTGTCGCCCCCGGCTTCATCGCCACCGACATGACCGACGACCTCAAAAACACCGAAGAAATTCTCAAGTACATTCCCCTCGGTCGCTACGGCCAACCTGAAGAAGTCGCTGGCCTCATTCGATTTTTAGCTGCTGACCCTGCTGCTGCCTACATCACAGGCCAAGTTATGAATGTAGATGGTGGCATGGTCATGCATTAAGGCGTTTACATCAGCACACAACTAAAATAGAGGAATCAGAGTGGCCCAAGAAAGTAGGGCAATTCATATTGAGACTTTGTCTGCTTGAACTTTTGAGGACAATAGAGCCCTTTACTCTCGAAGCTACCGTTTCAGCGCTTGACGCTTCTGGGTTTGACACCAAGATGAAATTAAGAGAGGCTCAAATACTTAGTTAACGTCAGTTTCGGTTAAGTGGCGGGCGGTGCTGATTGGTTGACGATATGTCTATTTCTGTATCTCTGTACAGGAGTTTTCCGTGATTTTTGACGTATTTAAGCGGAATCTTGGGGTTGTTGATGTCTTTGCCCTCTGAGCTATGCCACTTTTCCTCCCATTTAGCATAGTAAGGCTCTAAGTCGGCTGGTGTAAGTTGGTGTATCTCTAATAAGTTGATGCCATGATAAACGGCGAAAATCCAGTCTACTTGTCTATATTTTGCAATAATTACTGGATTGATATGATGATGTGTAGAAAAGCTCTTTGTGAGCTTTATATTGACTGATTTAAGCTCATACTCATTGCCGTTGGCATCTTTCGCGTCATTGCCCTCTCTCCCTGGTAGCACTTCTAGTCCAGTGACCAGCAAAACCTGAAGCAGTTTCCCGCCATTATCTTGAAAGATGTCATTAATACCGTGCTTTGTAGCCAGGTCTTGGTACTTCTGAATGGATGGAAAAAGTTCATCAAGAATTTGCTTGTCTGGATGAAAGATCATTCCTGTCGCTCTCTGAGAAGGTCAGTGATGTCAACCTTCAGGGCCTTTGCGAGCACTTCCATATTATCGATGGATATGTTACGTTCTCCACGTTCAACAGAGCCAATGTATGTTCGGTGTAACCCTGCCAAATCGGCAAGCGCCTCCTGTGACAATTCCTTCGATTGTCGAAGTTGGCGCAATCTTTTGGCGAATACCTTCCTGGCTTTTGGGGACGACAAATATACAAAGACTTTAGGCTGACATCGCCTATATAATTGATATTGTGATGACAATGAGTCTACAGACTATAAGTAGCAACTTTGAGGAGTGATCTTGCCGAATCCAGAAAAAAGTTTTCCTGTGGACATTGCGACATTTGAATGCTCGCCAGCGTATGTCACTGAAAAAGGAATCGCGCTATGTGGAGATTCTTTGGTGTTATTGCAGAAGCTGCCCGATGAAAGTGTGAGCTTGGTGATGACAAGTCCACCCTTCGCGCTTCAGCGAAAAAAGGAATACGGGAATAAAACTCAAGATGAGTACCTTGAATGGATAGCAAAGTTTGCTCGGTTGGTGCATCAAAAATTGAAACCTGACGGTAGCTTCGTATTAGATTTGGGGGGTGCGTATGAAAAAGGTCGGCCGGTTAGAAGCCTCTACAATTTCAAGGTTCCAATCTATCTTTGTGAGGAAGTGGGCTTTTTCTGGCTGAGGATTTTTATTGGTTCAATCCTGCTAAGTTGCCGAGCCCAATCGAATGGGTCAATAAAAGAAAAATTAGAGCCAAGGATTCGGTCAACACAGTGTGGTGGTTCAGCAAGTCTGAGTTTCCGAAAGCGGATGCTAGTAAGGTGCTGACTGAATATAGTGCAAGGATGAAAAGCTGCTTAAAGATCCCGAAAAGTTTTATGACCCAAAGAAGCGGCCTTCGGGCCATGACATTGGTAAAAGTTTTGGGAAGAACAACGGCGGTGCCATTCCTTCTAACCTGCTTCAGATTCCTAATTCTGAGTCAAATAGCCAATATCTCAGAGGATGCAAAGCGTTGGGAATTAAAGCTCATCCGGCTAGATTTCCCGGTAAACTACCAGAATTTTTTATTCGTTTTTTGACTGAGCCTGGAGATCTGGTGGTGGATATATTTGCTGGCTCAAATACCACTGGATTTGTAGCTGAGCAGGAAAATCGTTATTGGATAGCTTTTGAAAAAGAGCTTCAGTATTTGGCTGCTTCCTCGTTTAGGTTTATGCAGGAAGAGATGGAGGATGAGCAGTTAAAGAATTGGCATCAAGAGATTACGATAGGTCACCCAGTTGAGGTATTGTCTGATTCTAAGCAGTTAAGGTTTTTTGAAGGTGCAGTTAGTTACAAGCCGTTGGTCTAAGACGATGACTTGCCTAGGGCTGCTCTCACGGCAGCGCTTTGGTCGCGGCGGGTGATCCAGCGGTGGTAGGTGCGGTTGTGGATGGCGACGGAGTGGCCCATCATGCGGGCAGAGACGGTGTCGGGTAGGCCCATGTGGATGGTGCGCACGGCCCAGGCGTGGCGAAGATCGTAGGGGGCGAAAGGGAGGTTGTAGCGTTTGAACTGTAGGGTGACTTGCTGGCCGACGAGTTGTAGGGTGGTTTGGGTGAGGTCGGTGTTGATGGTGGGGAGGGTTACTGTCCTGAGGTTGAATTTGTCTACCCATTCGGGGTAGAAGGGCCAAACGTCGTGCTGACCGGTTTTGGTGGATTCAAGCACTTCGATGGCGGCTTCTGGGTTGCCGTTGGTGAGCATGGCGTAGTCGCAGAAGAAGACTTCGTGGTTGCGTAGGCCGTAGGTGGCCATGATGCCGTAGACAAATTTCCAGGCAGGGTTGGGGATGCGGTGGTAGGCGCTAAGGATGGCTTCGTCGGTGGGGAGTTGGCGGATTTGGGTTTTGCTGTTGCCGTAGTTGCCCCAGAAGGATTTTAGGGGAGTGGCAAGTGGGGTGTTGAGGAATTCGGCGAGGGCATCTAGGGCAGTGCAGCAAACCTGGCGGCTGCGGGAGTTGGCTGTGGTGCTCTGGACGGTGGCGTAGATGGCTTCAGGCAGGGAAAAGCTGGGATGTTGGGATGCGATCGCACTTAACTTCCTCAAATACGGTACATACGCCTTTTCCCAAGTCGTCTTGATCGATGCAGGCTGATGGCTGCCTGCTCTGCTCTGAAAAAAGTGAGTCTGAAATGCTTCTATTTGCGTTGCCAAATCAGCCCCGACCCGCTTGAGCCCCGCACTGGGCCCCAAATAATTTTGCCAATCAAACGTATTTTCCAGCAGTTGGGCTGCAATCACCTTTGCCGCTTTTTCAATTTGTTTTAGCCCAGCTTTGTGAGCCGGTAGTTTGAGGGGAATGCGCTGCTGGTAGGCCCGCAGTCTGGGACTACCGGGGCGAGGCGGCAAAGTACCCCGGAGATTGAGCTTTTCGCCCCGACGCTCAACCTGCAAGCCCAACTTTGCCGCTTTTAGGCGCTGATTGAGCTGAGTGACAGATGCATCTATCGGGTGATCGCCTTCAGCAGTCGGCATCGTCCTAGACATCGTCTCCAAAAGGGTGAGCAAAAAAATAGGTCACCTTCAATGATTGTCATTAAAGGAAATGTTGCACGCACAACGTTAGTTGTTACGATAACCAAAGCTGATCAATATATTAAGCGTATAAGCGTGGGGTACGCGATTCACTATGGGCCGTGTGGGAGTTTTACTACTAAATTTAGGTGGACCAGAAAAGCCAGAAGATGTCCAGCCTTTTCTGTTCAACCTGTTTGCTGACCCTGAAATCATTCGCATTCCGTTTCCTGCCCTCCAGAAACCGTTGGCTTGGTTTATCTCTAGCCGTCGTGCCAAAACCTCCCAAGAAAACTATCAGCAAATTGGCGGCGGCTCCCCGCTGCGCCGCATTACTGAAGCGCAAGGTGCCGCGCTCAAAAGCAAACTCCAATCCCAGGGCAAAGACGCTGAAGTTTTTATTGGTATGCGCTATTGGCATCCCTTTACCGAAGAAGCCGTCGATCGCATTAAGCGCGAAAATCTTGAAAAACTGGTCGTGCTCCCTTTATACCCGCAGTATTCTATTAGCACCAGTGGCTCCAGCTTTCGTTTGTTAGAGCAGCTCTGGGCAAACGATGCAGCGCTCACGCCGATTGACTATACCCTCATTCCCTCTTGGTATGCTCGTCCCGGCTACATTAACGCCATGGCCGGGTTAATTCGCAATGAGCTAAACAAATTACCCAATCCAGATAGCGCCCATATCTTTTTTAGCGCCCACGGGGTACCTGTGAGCTATGTCGAAGAATTTGGCGATCCGTATCAAAGGGAAATTGAACACTGTACCGATTTGATCATGCAGGCATTGGGGCGGCCTAACGAGCATACGCTCGCCTATCAAAGCCGGGTTGGCCCGATCGAATGGCTACAGCCCTACACCGAAGATGCCATCCAAGATTTGGCGCAAAAAGGTGTGAGCGATCTGGTGGTGGTGCCGATTAGCTTTGTCTCTGAACATATTGAGACCCTGCAAGAAATTGATATTGAGTATCGCGAAGTTGCCGAAGAGGCCGGAATTCATGGCTTCCACCGAGTGCCCGCGCTCGATACCGATGAGACGTTTATTGCTGATTTGGCGGCCATGGTCGATGAGGCTTTAGTCGCTCAACCGGTGCATTTCTCAGATCTTGAAAAACCCGAGAAAAAGGTCAAGATCTATCCTCAAGATAAGTCTGCTTGGGGGATGACGCCCGTCGCTGAAGTGTGGAACGGCCGCTTGGCCATGCTGGGCTTTTTGGCATTACTGGCAGAAATTGTCACAGGCCACGGGCCACTGCACTTGATTGGTCTGTTGTAGGATGCTATTTCCCTGTGGCTACAATGGGGCAAGCCCGATTAAAACAATCTCTGATGGAAGACAAGCATTCAATTTTTGGTGAATTTAAGCGACAGATCAAAACCCTGCTCGCTTTCGTGGCGCTGCTGTGGGCTATAGAAATTATCGATCAGCTCATTTTTCGCGGGGCGTTGGACAGTTGGTTTGGCATTCACCCGCGTAGCATACAGGGGCTGTGGGGCATTATTTTTGCTCCTTTTTTGCATGGAAACTTTGCCCACCTGCTGGCGAATACCGTGCCGCTGGTGACGCTCGGTTGGCTGGTGATGCTGCGCGAAACAGGAGAGTGGGTTGTTGTCAGTGCGATCGCGCGTTGAGCAGCGGCTTGGGCACATGGTTAATTGGTGCGCCTAATTCAGTGCATATTGGTGCTAGCGGCGTTATTTTTGGCTATTTTGGCTTTTTATTGCTGCGCGGCTATTTCGAACGGAGTGTGGTCGCGATTGGATTTTCTCTGCTGGTTGCCTTTTTTTATGGCAGCATTATTTGGGGCGTGTTGCCCAACCAGCCAGGGATTTCCTGGGAAGGTCACCTGTTTGGCTTTATCGGCGGCATTTTGGCGGCGCGGCTATTGGCTAAGCCACAGCGGCAGAGCTAACCTTCTGGGTTGAGCTGGTTGCTTAAGTCGAGGGTGTCGGTCACGGCATCGGTGAGATAGTTGGCAGCGGCTTCAACTGCGGCAACGGCGTTTTCGTAGAGCATTCTAGTTGGCCCGAGCACACCAAGGCTGCCGACAGGGCCTGGGGCATGACCGTAGGTGGCGGTCACCAAAGCGCAGGACTGCATTGGTGCGACGGGGTTTTCGGTCCCAATCCAGATGCGTAGACGTTGCCCTTCTATGATGTTTTCGGTGCGTAATCCATCGTCGAGCCCTAGGCTATATCCGGCTGGATTGCTGCTGGAAATTAAAGGCCAGAGCTGGTCGCGACCATCTTCTAAGAGTTGAACGATACTGCGAATTTGGCTGCGTTCGGCAAATTCAGGCTGGTCGAGAACTTCGGCAAGGCCGCTGATCAGGATTTGGGGGGCCGAGCTAGTGCGCGATCGCCGCGCTAAATCTCCCATAGCCTGCTGAATATGGCCCGTCATCGTCTGTGCGTACTGCTGAAACGCCTGATCGATATCAGGCCAAGCCAAATCTATATCCCGTAATGACTTGCCCTTAAGCTGTTCAGTCAAAAAATTAGACAAAATTTGCAGGTCGCGATCGCTAATACATGACTCTTCTGAGGGCTCTTCTGATGAGCTGACTAACGGCCCTGCTGGTGGCTGAGACATCAAAATGGAATGGTTACTGCGGGTATCGATCACCACCAGCAGTAGCTGATCGTCACTGATACGGACAATTTGGACATGCTTAATTTGAGCTTCATCCACTTGCGGCATAGTCACCAGTGCAATGTAGCCACTCAGACTAGACAGTATCTGAGCAGACTCCTGCAATAAGGCTTCCATCACCCGTCCATTGCCCCCCATCTGCTGGCTCAAAATCGTTTCCATCTGGCGCGCAAGGGGCTTAGACGGAGACATCAGCTCATTGACATAGGTGCGATAGCCCGAATCCGAAGGGATACGTCCGGCGGAAGGGTGTGGTTGGTAGAGTAGGCCAGAGTCTTCTAGCGCACTCATCACATTGCGAATGGTGGCTGAACTGACTTGCAAGTCATAGCCATAGGTCAACGCTTTAGAACCGACAGGCTCGGCTGTGCTCACATAGTGACGCACCGTCGCTCGCAGAATATTTTGCTGCCTAAAGTTAAGCTTCATAGACTAAAGTTGCCTGTAGGTGAGACAAATAACGGTAGCCAGCACGGGGTAGACGCATCGAAACCGCCCAACGAGTCGCCCAACGAGTCGCTCAACGAGTCGCTCAAAGCGCAATTGTGCATCACATTAACAGATCCTTAACCTGAAGCTGTGACTGTGACTACCGATCCCTCCATTCCTGATGGTTGATCCCCACAATTATGACAGTTCAGCCATCAGGTTCGCTATCTCAAGTGTCAATCTTCGGCAATCGTCTCAATATCCTGGTAAATTCAGAGAGTCGCGGTAGCACTGTCAAGATGCTTTGTCCTCATTGTCACTGGATGCCTGCTTAGCCAGGATATGCCATCATGTCTGACCTTCCTTTTACCCTTGACCAGCTTCGTATCTTAAAGGCCATTGCGTCTGAGGGAAGCTTTAAGCGTGCGGCTGACAGCCTATACGTCTCTCAGCCTGCGGTAAGTTTGCAAGTGCAAAACTTGGAGCGATCGCTTGCTGTTCCTCTCTTTGATCGCGGTGGCCGCAGGGCCCAACTGACCGAAGCCGGACATTTGCTATTGGAATATGGCGATCGCATCCTCAGCCTGTGCCAAGAAACCTGCCGCGCCATTGAAGATTTACAAAACCTCCAAGGCGGCACCTTGATTATTGGTGCTAGCCAAACCACCGGCACGTACCTGCTGCCCCGCATGATTGGCCAATTTCGCCAGCGCTACCCCGAAGTGGCCGTCCAGCTCCATGTTCACTCCACCCGTCGAACCGCTTGGGCCGTTGCCAATGGCCAAATAGACTTAGCCATTATTGGCGGAGAGCTGCCCCCCGAGCTGCAAGAATCTTTAGAAGTCGCGCCCTACGCAGAAGATGAGCTAGCCCTGATTATGCCAGTGTTCCATCCCCTAGCCACCAATGAAACCATTGCCCGCAGCGATCTATACAAGCTCAAGTTTATTACCCTCGATTCACAGTCTACGATTCGGAAAGTGATTGATCAGGTTCTGAGCCGAGCCGGGATTGAGACCCGTCGTCTGCGGGTAGAAATGGAGCTCAATTCCATTGAGGCGATCAAAAATGCCGTGCAATCAGGGCTCGGTGTTGCTTTTGCCTCTACCTCTTCCATCGAAAAAGAGCTACAAATGGGGGTAATTCACCGTGCTCGCATAGAATCTGTCGAAGTGAAGCGCACCTTGTCGGTTATCTTTAACCCCAATCGCTATCGCTCTAAGGCGGCAGAAGCCTTTACCAAGGAAATTCTGCCTCAGTTTACCAATCGCGAGCTAGCTTTTACCAAGGCTTCTGCCAAGCCCAATGCAAAAGCCAACGTCAAAGCACCCTTAAAAGTGACCTCAACAGTAGATGCTGACGGTCAATCCACCACCATTCCCGGTGGTTCTACCCCAACGGACATAGCTGAGGTAACCCCTGATAAAGTTCCTAGCAATGCCCAAGCAGCCATCGACGCCGATATCAGCCTCTGACAAAGCCCTCATACAACTGCTTTTTACACGTCCTCAGATGGGAGCAGTTGGCAATGCAGCCTTCTGTTCTGGGCCGACTTATCATTGATTTGCCCATGCAACTGCACTGTACTCGTCCTAACTGTCCGTCTCCTCAAAATAGCTTTGCCGATTTAGATGATCCCAAGTTACCTCGGCCGCTCAAGCAAAAGTATTGCAGCGCCTGTCGGATGGAGCTGATTTTGGGCGGTCGTTATCTGCCGACCAGCGTTTTGGGCAAAGGTGGATTTGGCACCGCCTTTTTGGCCCGCGATTTTGACTCGCCTACCAAACGCAACTGTGTGGTGAAGCTGTTTCAACCGCCAGTCAACCTCACACCTGCTCAAATGGCAACCGCTCAAAGGCTGTTTGCCACTGAAGCAGAGGTTTTAGAGCGACTCGGACTACAGCATCCGCAAATTCCCAACCTATATGCCTACTTTCCGTTGCTGGTCACCAATCCTCTGACCCACCAAACTGAGGAATTGTTTTATCTGGTACAGGAGTTTATCGACGGAGAAGACCTCGAAAAGGTGTTGAGCCGCCAAGGCAAGCTACCGGAATCGGAAGTGCTAGAGGTGCTGCGAGCCATGCTCAATGTTTTGGATTTTGTCCACAGTCAAGGGGCCATCCACCGCGATGTAAAGCCTTCGAACATTATGAAAGGGCGAGATGGACGGCTATCGCTGCTCGATTTTGGTGCGGTGAAAGAGGTCACCACCCCAACCGGCATCCAGCGAGGGCCGACAACGATTTGCTCTCCGGACTATGCCCCGCCTGAGCAAATTATGAATGGCTCAGTGGATGCTACGTCTGATCTATACGCATTGGCGGCAAGCTGTGTGACCCTGCTGACCGATAAATTCTCCAGTGAACTGCGCGATAGCTCAACCAACACATGGCGCTGGCACCCATATGCTCAGGTTTCTCTCCAGCTAAAGCAGGTGCTCGATCGAATGTTGCAGGCGAGGCCGAGCGATCGCTATCCATCGGCTCAGGCTGTGCTGGAGGCGCTAGAGATGATCAGCGCTCAAGCTACCGCCACCATACCTTCACCTCAGTATGCACCGCCGCCGATGGGGTCAACGGCTGCTGCATCTACTGTAGGGCCACAGCCTGCAGCACCGCCGCTGCCCATGACGCCTCAAGCCAGACAAAAGCAGCCCAAACGGCCCAATGCCAATCCCTCGGGGTCGCCCGCAATGGTTACAGGGGCGGGGCGGCCTGCGGCTCAGCCGCTATCGCTGATTCGTTTTTTGGGCAATGCGGCGTTTGCAGGAGCAGAAGGAGGGTTGCTGGCGATCGCAACCCTGAGCCTTTTAGGCACGACACTGTTTGGCGGCGTAGCGTGGCTAGCGATGCTTGGTGTGCTGGTGTTTTTACAGTTTCGCCGCACCATTGAAGGCTGGGACTTGCTGATTATTGCGGGGCTGACCATGGCAGCCATTGTCTTTTTATCCCCCTTACATGGATTGGTGGGCGGGCAGCTAGGGTTGATTTTGGTGATAGCGGTGATGGCCGCCGGGGGCGTGGTGGCGATCGCTGTTATCTTCCGGCTCATCTTTAGCGTGCTTTCCCGTATCATGTGATAAAGCAAACCCCTAACTTGAGCAATTCCTAGCCCATCGGCCTAGCCCCCTTCCCATGAGCAAAAAAAGCGAGCTTCCTGCCCTAATTGCGGCTTTAGTTGTTACTGCTGGCCTGTTAGGCGGTGGCGCTTGGTGGCTCAAAAATAATGTTATGGGGCCAGAGGGCTCTTTCATCCCGCCAGTTGGCCTGGGCAACGATAGTTCTGGTAGCAACGATAGTTCTGGGAACAGTGGCTCTGCTAGAGGAACTTCAAGCAATGCTGGTGATATAGACGTTGCCGGAGCCGATGGGCGCTCAGGGCAGTCCATATTGCCGGGTGCGGTGACCGCCGCGAAGCAAGCAGGGTTGGATGCCTTCGCCAAGGGTGACTACGCTGCCGCTGAAGCTGCCTTCAGTGCCGCACTTAAAGAGCAGCGCAATGATCCTGAAGCGCTGATTTATCTCAACAATGCTGCGATCGGCAATGATCAGGCTTACACGATTGCGGTGGCAGTTCCAGCGAGTCCGGCGGTGAATCCGGCGATGGAACTGTTGCGAGGCGCTGCTCAAGCCCAAACAGATATAAATCAGGCTGGAGGGATCAATGGCAAACCGTTAAAGATGCTGTTGCTAGATGATCAAGATGACGAAGCCAGAGCCAAGGCGATTGCATCTGCCTTGATTGGTGATCCCGCTGTATTGGGTGTCGTTGGTCACTTTTCCAGCAGCACCACCTTAGCTGTCGCCGAAAGCTACGAGGCCAGCGGTCTGACACTGGTGTCACCCACCAGCACTGCGGTCAAAATTGCCGAATCAGGAGACTATATTTTTCGTACGGTACCGAGCGATCGCCTAGCGGCAGCCACACTATCCCGCTATGTCTTAAACGATCTCAATCAACAAAAAGCAGCCGTCTTTTACACCAGCGAAAGTGCCTATAGCCAATCGGTAAAGTCAGAGTTTACGACGGAGCTACTCAGTAATGGTGGAGATGTGGTGGCCGAAGTGGATGTGAGCACCTCAGGCTTTAGCGCTGGCAAAGCAGTGCAAGCGGCAAAAGCAGCAGGTGCCGAGGTGATTATGCTGGCACTCAATACCGCCACGCTAGATCAGGCGAACCAAATTATCGCCCTCAATCAGCAGGATTTACCCATGGTGGGCGGCGATAGCCTATACAACCCTAAAGTGCTCGATGTCGGCCGACAGAACGCGTTGGGCCTGACGGTGGCCGTTCCCTGGCATATTTTAAGCCATGCGCAAACCCCTTTTGTCAAAGAGTCACAAGCACTATGGGGCGGCGATATCAACTGGCGAACAGCAACTGCTTACGACGCGGTCATGACCTTAGCAGAGGGCATCAAACTCGATCCAACCCGCCCAGGCGTCGCTGCAGCATTAGCAGAACCAGGGCTCAGCATAGCGGGCTCGACTGCGCCAATTCGGTTTTTGCCGACGGGCGATCGCAATCAAGCCTCACAATTGGTGACCGTCCAACCCGGCAATCGCTCGGGCAGCGGCTACGACTATGTCCCAGTGCAGTAAGCACTCGATACAGTTGGTGCCCGTGAAATTAATGCTCGTGAGGTTGATGCCAGTACAGTTGGTGCCAGTACAGTTGGTGCCACGGAAGCCGAGTGCCCCGGAAGCCGAGTGCTACGGAAGCCGTGCCTAACCATGGCATCCGCTAATCCATAAAACATTCATACCGTGAAAACAATGACAGCGAATTCAGGCGCTGAGCCCAAGGGTAAGCAGTTCGACGACGACGGAAGAATCTAAACAAAGACATAGGGCAATATCTAAAAAATCACAGTCAACAAAATCACAGTCAGCAAAATCAAAGTCAGCAAAATTACGCAAAAGCCAATTGAAGATAAATCGCGCCCTTCAGCGCACATAATCTACTTCGGCCAACTCAACTAGTCCAACCTTCAGCAAGGCGTTAGCCCATCCGGACAACCGGCATATCACTGACCTATCGTCGGATATGTAATGCCGGAAGATTCGCAGATTCGGTAGACTCGCACCAGGGCTGAGCATCGAATTGCATCGTGATACTTCTTTCAATACCAGTCATTTGGCTTTGAGTATGTATCGATTGCAACGTTCATGATCGCAGCGTAGGTGCGCCAAGCTTAGCAGCGCACCTCGTATTCAAGGCTGTAACTGTCCGAATTTTTCAGGAACTGAGACGATCTCAATGGCATTTATCCCTGTACAGATGAGGTTTGCAGCAGATTCACAGCTTCATTAGTCGCTAGAGTCGCTAGCCTTAATCAGTATAGGAACCACCAAGCGCCCTTCAATAAAGACTACTAGCATTTACGCAATAAATCTATGCATAAATTGCATCAAAAACTCAACTTGGCCACTATCAGCTCATTTCCCGATCGGATATCACCCATCTTCACTGAAGCATTACAGCCGGTACAGCGTCCTCCTACCTAGGCTTGAGGTGCTTTCTCGGGGCGTCACCCGATAGACCATTGACGGCGTTAGCTTTATGACACAATTTACTCCGTATAAAAACTTACCCTATGGCTGACCAGCAAAATAAAGCTGATCGTGCCTCAGCAGAAACCATACTTGAAGAACGTAGAGAGGAACAGCGCTAGACAGGCAAGTTGGGTGCTTATAACGATGGGTGGGAGCAAGCCTGCAGGGTAGCCTAACAATAGCAACACTGGGGCAACACTGGGGCAACACTGGGGCAACACCGGCACTACTGATGCCGATGTGCATCACTTGGCAAAGATTTGCCTAATTCTCCCCAAAACCACTGATAACCACTGATAATCTCATTCAACATAATTCCAACATAATTCCAACATAATTCCAAAAAAAGTTGTTTTTAGCGCTATCAACCAATGTCTGTTCGCGGTTCTGTTGACTGAATTTAATTGTTCCTTTTGGGTTTTCTCAGTAGTTGTATGGGCTGTTGTTTTTAGCCGTATAAATAAAGCTTGTTGGAGCAAGAACTTTCACTGAGACAGGCTCTTCACATTCATAGGGCGAAAGCATGAAGCTTAGGTGAAAACAGGGATAGGGAGATTTCTGAGAAGATTTCAAAGGAATTATATTGCGGAGGCTTACACAAGAAAAAGTCTTGGGCAGCAGCGCTATCGCTTTAGCTAAACTCAATATTTGGCCAAAGTTACAGAGGTCTGTTTCCTATGCACCTACCTTTGTAATTTGCATTCTTTACTCAACACATGGAGTGTTCCTGATTATGCTTAAAAAGCTTTTTAGTTTAAGTGCCGTGCCCCTTGGCCGCCCTAGCCGCCCTCAGCATGGCAGCACCCGCATCGGCGGCTGTCTTTTTCAATAACAACGATGCTCTCAACATCACAGGTTCTTACAAAGCACCTGCAGCGACAGGGTTTTATGAGTTCTTGAAACTTGACGGTAGTTCCGCTGCGGTAGGGAGCTACGGTAATTTTGGAGTACAAAACGATTCTACAGGCGGCTTTGCAGCCTTCGGAACCAACGGGGCTGTAACGGCAACCTATGATATTTTGAGCCTAGATTTTACCAATCCAGCTACCTACGTTGGCAAAACCTTCCTGAGCTTGAGCAACGGTGTAGATGCATTCACCTTTAAAATCACTGAAGCAGCCATCAACCAGGGCTCTTTCGCCGTTGGCAATATGGGTGGCTCGCTCTTCTCTCTCAAAGGCATATTTGCCAGCCTTGATGATGAGAACTTAGGTGAAGGTGTCTTATCTGGTCAGTTCACTGGCAATCGTGGCGGCTACTCTGCTACTTTGACAGTGGTTGAATCGGCTTCTGTCCCTGAGCCCTCTGCGCTATTGGGTCTAGGTCTTGCCGCTGGAACCATGATTGTGATTCGTCGCCGTCAAACTGTTTCTGCATAAGTTACGGTTAGACGAGTCTAATCAACAAGTCTAATCAACAAGGCCAATCAACAAGTCCAATCAACAAGTCCAATCAACAAGTCCAATCAACAAGTCCAATCAACAAGTCCAATCAACAAGTCCAATCAACAAGGCTAAATAACACATGTCTAGGGTCAGATTGATGTCATCTTCATCAATCTGACCCTATTCTTATAGGTGATGTTACGCACGACTATATTTATGGTGCTCAACGCTGACCAAAGAACAAAACTCGATTCGTCTAATGATGCCCTATTCTACGATTCACCACGATTTGTTACCCATGTCGATGAGGGCTTTATTGCTCAGCTTACGGCGCTGTATCGCGATCGCATTCCCCCCAACAGCCGCGTTTTCGACATGATGAGCAGTTGGGTTTCCCATTTGCCAACAGATGTTGTTTATGCCCATGTCGAAGGTCACGGGCTAAATGAAACAGAACTGGCTCGAAACCAACAGCTAAACCACTATTTTGTTCAAAATTTGAACGAAAATCAGACCCTGGCGCTAAAAGATTGTTCTTTTGATGCGGTAGTCAATACGGTCTCTGT
Organism: Phormidesmis sp. RL_2_1; assembly: GCA_012033015.1. Classification (GTDB taxonomy): domain Bacteria; phylum Cyanobacteriota; class Cyanobacteriia; order Phormidesmidales; family Phormidesmidaceae; genus Phormidesmis. The sequence goes on along the minus strand of JAAUPS010000014.1, from coordinate 2,769 downwards.
GCAGTACATTCAGTATCCTGAAAAAATTTTTGCTGAGGTGTACCGCATCCTCAAACCTGGTGGCGTGGCAATTTTCAGTTTTTCTAACCGTATGTTTTATGAAAAGGCGATCGCCGCTTGGCGAGAGCGCAGTGAGGCTGGCCGAGTCGCTTTAGTCAAGCAATACTTTGAGGCAATTCCTGGTTTTGGCAACATCGAAACCATCGTGAACCAATCACGGAGCCCAGTCTTTTTGCAAATGATGGCTCAGCTCACAGGCGGTGGCGGCAGCGACCCGTTTTATGCCGTCATCGCCGAACGGATGGAGCCTTTGGTCAAGCTGCCAACGTAGGGGCTATAGAGCGAGTAGGCTACAGAGTCAGTAGGCTATAGAGTCAGTAAGCTATAGAGTCAGTAAGCTACAGAGTCAGTAGGCTATAGAGTCAGTAGACAGGGCGCAGGAGTCTTTTGGCAGGCGTCTTGTAAAAGACAAGGTTTCTCATACAGCGGCTATTCGCTCAGAATGAGAGACTCCATGGCCTGCTGCAAATCTTTCGTCAAAGCTGCGATCGCCCCTCGCCTTTTAGTCGTGTAATCCGGCAGTCGAGCACTTACCTCAATCGGCTGACCGACCGTGACAATAGCCTTTTGTTTACCCAGCTTAGGGCGACTCACCGGCTGATCGCCCATATGGCCCTTGATTTTATCGACCATGTCGCTCAGCAGCAGGGTGGTTTCGGCAAAGCGCTCCGCACTCGGATGCTCTTTCACATAGCGCCCTGTCACGGCAACAAAACTCTCCACCAAACGCATGTGCCACATTCGTAGATAGGCTTCTTCAGCCACCCGATTGGCCAAGCCTAGTTCTACCGGCCCTAAGCTCTGCGTATCTTCTCTAAAAATACGGCTCCAACCGGCTTGTTCTAACTTACGACAACGATCAATAATGCTGCCGCGCGATCGCACATTAAAATAGCTCTCTGCAACCTGCAATGCCTTATCCATCAAAGTTTGCAGTCGTACCGCCAATTGTTCATTAGGCAGCCTTGCGGCATCATCAGCCCGACCAGAGGCCGTCTCATCGACCTCAAAATCCACATTGTAAAAGGTCTGATAGTAGCCTTCCATCAGCGTGAGCAAACACTCAGCCAATCGATAAAGTCTGCAGTACAGTTGCTCATGCTCGTGTCGCTTTGGCTCCAACTTCAATGCTGAGATTTCGGCATTATCTGCATCAAGCGCGGCCAAACAACAATCTGCTTCCAATGTACTAATCAAGGACGCTAACTGCCGCCAAGGCGCATCGAGATAGCGATACTGAATACCCACCGGCAAAATCACTACCGATTCAGATCGGTTAGCCGCCTGAAGATCTTCCGCGCACCAAAAAGCAAGCTGGGCGACCCCCGGCTCCAACGGACTGACAATTTCGTTATGGCCATTGTTGCCCCCCTCTGGCGCTGCTGCCAGCGGGAATTTACCCTCTAGTAACAGCTTTCGTGCCGTTTTGAGGGCCAGCAAATCTAGCTTGCCGCGCTGAATAGGCAACCCCCCCAAATGGGAAAATACCCAGCTTAGGTAATTGCCCGCCCACAGCGGAATCCCGCGATCATAAATAAAATGGGCATGGGGAGTCTTAAGTTTCACGCCCATCTGCCTAGCTGTTTGAGGCAGCTCTCGCCAAATCAAATGACTCAGCACATAGGGATCAATCGCATTGGGATGGCGAAATGCAAGTAACACCCGAGTTTTGCCCAAGTCAAACTCGTGGTAAAGCTGTACCAACGTTTCTACATTGCGCGCTTCTACCGCCATCAAATCTGTCTGCAACGCAGTCACAGTAGGCATCAGCGGCTGCATTATCCACCTCAGCCAAGGACTGTAATTGGGCGGAACAAAATCGAGAGCAGGCTGCGCCCGCGTAATACGCGTAATAGCAGAAGGCATCAGAAAAATTCACAAGTGACAAAAACAAAAGTAACCAGGCATGGCAGTGGAATCCTTTATATCAGATTTCCCTGTTTAAGCGAGTATGAAGCTACTTCACTAGTGAAACCGTCACAGATTGCCTGTTTTACAGCATGAGTTCTCATCGCTCAGCATGGCGCTTCAGCATAGCGTTTCAGCATGGCGCTTCAGCATGGCGCTTCAGCATGGCGTTTCAGCACAGTGAAAAAGCTCTCAGCCACACCACAAACATCACGCCAAGCCGTGATCGCCTAGCCCATCGCTTCCGGATAGGCGCGCACAATTTCATCAAATTCGCGGTCGATTTCTGCAACCGGTCGCTGACTATGGCGCAAAGAAATATCTAGCAAGCGTAGTCTTTCAATACACAACCGACTGCGAGTGACTTTGTCATTCGTCTGGTGCTTCAATCCTTCTGCCAACGTCGCCACAAAGCCCAAGATGGCCGCAATCCCACAAGAAAGCTTCCATCCTGGCGTCCCTGTGCCAACCACTGGCCCTTGGATGGCAGCCAAGGTCGTCACCAGCGTGGTTGAAGCAGCACTCAAAATCGAGGTAAAAAACAACACAGAATTCATTCGCATGACCTGATTGGTCATATTGACTGACTTATCGAGGCTTTTAGCAATATTTTGCACAATCCGTTCTGGGATATCTGCTCTGGGTTCCATTTTTTAGCGTTCCTCAAAAATGTAGGATATGGCAAAGTTAAGGATGCCTTCTCACTTTGTCTTGGTGAGCATTCCTTAGCGCCGTACGACGACGCAGGGTCTCACCGCTGTCTTGGTGCAATTCCTTAGCGGCCTGTACGACGACGCAGGG
>JAAUPS010000137.1 GCA_012033015.1 Phormidesmis sp. RL_2_1 | reverse complement strand
GTCCATCCTCATAGGCTGACATTTGCTTGAGAAGCGGATTTTGGCCCATTGTTGCTTTACTTTTTCCTGGGGATCGTACAGATCATCATCTGACCAGGCCATTACGAAGATTAGATCAGCTTCGACTTGAGGAAGTACCTCCATAGAAATTTGCGGATCGTTTCCAGGAACAGGAGATGAGTTTTGAGGCGATACAATCTCAAATCCTATCTTCTTTAACAAGTAAGATGTGGTACTTTCCTCTGGGTGGTAAATGGTGCTGGCTAAATTGTCAGAACTAATCACTAAAACTTTTGGATAGCTGCTACTACCGGAGCTAACTGCTCGCGTACGGCTGCAACTTGCTCTGGATAACGGGCTAGCAGTTCTTCGGCCTGGGATTCTCGTCCCAACGCTTTGGCAATCCCCTCAATGTCATAGCGCCAGTGTTGTTGACCATTTTTTTCATCGGTAAACAGTAGGGTCGGGGCAATTTGAGAGAGCAAGTCGTATTGCCCTTCGACAAGCCAGTCTTCACTCAAAATTAGATCAGGCTGGATTTGTGCCAGACGTTCTAGGGATGGATTTTTGCGATCGCCTACATTAATAGGCTCAGTAGTCACATAACGACCAAGGTGAGGAATTTGCTCCGCTGGCTGGTCAAATGTCTGGAGATTGAGAACGGCAGATTCAGCATAGGCAAACGGCTGAACTCCCAACGACAAAACAATATCGAGGGTATGAGGATTGAGTACTGCAACTCGCTGAGGTTGACCGCATACCTCAGTTTCTCCCATTTCGTGTTCTACAGTGCGACAGTCAGACGATGGGTTATCTGCTGTCGCGATAGGCGCTTCGACTGAGCGGCTCTGACAAGCAGTGCTCAGCAATGCTACCAGCAGGAGACAAGAAAGCGATCGGTGAGTTCGACGAGAAATCATTTAAACCTTTAGAATTGGAATGAAACCCTACCTACAACCGTGAATGGCGTACCGGGAAAAATCAAACTGGTATTTTGAGCTGATTCAAAATAGTTTGTATCAAACAGATTTTGAAAATTGACCTGAAATTGCCAATCATCGCGCTTATAAAAGATGCTGGCATCGCCACGGACATAAGAAGGTAAAACAAAATCATTTGGAATTTGTGCCTCGCGATCGCCCACATAAAACAGACCTGCGCCAAACCCTAACCCTTGTAAGTCACCTGACTGAATTTCGTACGTTGTCCATAGGCTTGCACCCGAGCCAGGTGCGTTGATTAGAATATCGTCTTCAGGATTATTCTCATCTCCTTCTGAAATAGCCGCATCGTTAAAAAACAAGGAGCCAATGATATTCCAACCCTGGATAGGTTCGCCTGCGACGTCTAACTCAATGCCACGGCTTCTCACCTCTCCAATTGGGATAGAGAAATCTATGTTATCAGGATCGGTTCGGGTGAGATTGGTTTTGGTAATGTTATAAGCTGCCAAATTCACAGAGAGATTGTCAAATTCGCCTCTAACACCGACCTCGTACTGTGTTCCTCGTTCTGGCTCAATGATGTTGCCATCAACTGTTGTTACATTGTTAGGGATAAAAGACCGGCTGAAACTACCATAGAGAGAAATAGGTTCAATCGGTTGGTAAACCAAGCCCAGGCGAGGAGAGAATGCTTCACTGCTGAATTCACTCGATTCAGCAAAAAATTCACCCTCAAATAACTCCTCAAACTCACTTTCGTTCGTCGCAAAATCATATCTACCGCCTAGTAATAACTTAAGATTCGGTAATAGCGTGATTTGGTCTTGCAGATAAAAGCCTAAGGTGTTTATTCTATCGTTGGCGCTAAATGTAGTATTAAGGTCGGGTCGTGGCGTGCCATACTGTGGGTCAATGACACTGATGGTCAGCGGATTATCGCCAGAGAAAAAACCATCGCTGTTGTCTATTGTTTCAGTTTGCACCCACTCGAATCCTGCTAGTAGCTGATGCTCTATTGAACCCGTGTTGAACTCACTGATTAAATCTGTTTGCCAGGACAAGTTGTTATTAGAGAAGCCTCCATCAGATATAAATCTTGAGATCTCATTACTTTCTGGGTCAAATTCAAATAAGCGAAAAGTTCTCTCAGAAGAATCAAAAAGTTCTGCTGCAAACCCGCTGCGTAGCCTGATGTTATCGTTAAAGCGGTGATCTAACGTTAGATTAAATCTATTTACAGACGTATCGAAAAAATCATCCGGCTCGCCTAAAAATCGTCCTCTAGGAAGCTCGAAAACAATTGGGTCAATGGGCAGTCCATCATCGTAGGTTTGATTTTGTTCCCGATACTCATATTCAAAAGTTAGATTCGTTTGGTCACTAAAATCGTAGCTGATAACCGGGGCAATAGATATCGTTTGCGAATCCACAAAATCTCGGAAACTATCGCTGTCTTGATAGGACGCATTTAAACGATACGTTAGTCTTCTATCTTCAGTTAAGGGCCCCGCAATATCGATAGCAGGCTCAATTAGGCCAAAGCTTCCTGCCCTTAGCTGAAAATTGTAGAATGGCACATCTAAGGGCCGCTTGGTCACGTAGTTAACCACACCGCCTGGTTCTACCTGACCGTAGAGCACAGAAGCTGGACCTTTGAGAATTTCAACTCGCTCGATTGTATTAGGAGAAACGCCGGTCGCGTCACCCAATCCAACACCTGTTCTAAAGCCGTTCCTGAGGATTCTAGAGGTGTCAAACCCTCGAATACTGAAGCGATCGCTAGCATTGCTACGATCTCTTTGAGGCGTTACGCCAGATACGTTACGTAAAGCATCACCGATTCGAGTAATCCCTTGATCTTCGATCACTTGTTGAGGCACTACCTGAATCGATTGAGGAATATCGCGTAAAGGCGTCTCTGTTCTGGTTGCAGTCGTTGCATCAGAAGGGTTATAGCCCTCATCTTGCTCCCCGGTCACCACAATTTGCAGCGACTCTCTATCTGTACTGGCTGCTTCTATACCAGGAGTCACGCTCAAGGCAAATCCTACCTCTGTGGTGCTAACCGATGCCGTCGGCGGTGCATCTGCTCCGGTGATGGCAATTTCTACGCTATCTCCCGATACGTTCGACACCTGCACCAGTGCAATCCCCTCAGAGGGCGAAAACTGTTGAAACTGCTCGCCTTCTGGTAGCACCAGCACCGCATTGGGTATTTCAATAATCAGGGCATTCCCGGTGGTAGAAGTAACCGGCTCGGGCAATGTCCCTGCCGTTTCTAAAATCAATTCAAACCCAGTCTCTGTTTCAGCGACCTGCACATTTGTAATTTCTTGCAGGCTCGTTTGAACAATTTGAGCTAACCAGTCATCGGCCTTGGCCGGTTCGAGTTGTTCACTCGTTAGCCCGTCAGTTTGTTCAATGATCGGTTCATTAGCCCAACCAGCCTTAGCATTCAGTGTCTCAACGCCCGATATGCATAAAAATGCCCCCAACAGCGTTTTAGCTAGCAGATTAAAAAACTGTTTCCCGTACAAACGACGGGGGCTTACTCGTAAATTCATTTTTCTTTTCTCCACACACCGCCCCTCAACAGAGTAAGTTCGCTCTTGCTAATGGGAATCATTGTTAAGAGAATATCGGGAAACGGTATGGCATGGAGGTGGGCGATCGCCCACCTCCGGATCGTTTTGCGCCCTAGCCGGATCTTTTGCTTAATCCCTCACGCTCAGCACCGTTTACTCAACACATAAGCCTTCGGATTTATTCCAAACTGCTTGCGAAAAGCCGCCGCAAACCGACTCTGATTCGCATATCCCACCGTTTGAGCGACCTCCTTCACATTCATCTGCTGCTCGCTCAGCAAGCGCCGCGCCTTCGTCATCCGATACTGATGCAAATAGCCAAACACCGTCGTCCCAAATACCTGCCGAAAGCCTACCTTTAGCTTGTAATCATTCAGATTCACCTGACGGGCCAATGCCATCAAAGAGGGCGGATACTCTGCATTTTTTGTCAAAATCGTCTTAGCCAAATGAATGCGCTCAATGTCCTCTGGCTTGAGGAAACAAGCGCTTTCTGTCTTGCGATCGCCCATCTTAATTTGCTCTAACTTCAGCGCAATCAGCTCCAAACACTTACTTTCCAGATAAAGCAGCCTCGTCTCGCCCTGAAACGGACAGTGCAAAATCTGCTCTATCGCCACTCGCATCGCAGGCGTCATAGCATTCACCTCGCTCAGCCAGTCGCCCTTGGTCATCTGCTGAAGCACAGCGCTTGGCAATCTATCTAAAGCGTCTGCCACCATCTGGACTAAGCCTTCAGACGACTCTAAGTGAATATCAACTTTGAGAATCGGATCATTGGCATAGGTTATAAATGTCCAGTCTTCACCGTCGTCAATCCCCCAATCGATAAAATTTTCGCCCGACCGCCGACCGCTACGGTTGCCCGACAGGTTAAACCCAATCTCACGAGATACTGACGATGCATCTTGTGCGCTTTGCTTCACAAACACGTCATCGTGAAGCCGATAGTTAAAGAGCATAAGATTGATGCCACGCCACTGGATCTCCTGAATGTATCCCTGACCTAGCTGCTCTGGGACAAGCGATTTGAATTCAAAGGCGTCCGCCTGCTCAGCCAATTTTTTTCGTGGATTAGCCTGCTGCCAAAGCAAATCGTAATCAGCTTGTGAGAGTGTAATAGCCATAGAGATAACTAAGTGACGTTGTTTGATGAAAAGCACTGTCCGAGACAAAGCACATGAGGTTTATTAATGAGAATAGTTCTTAACTAAGATAGCTGTCAAGCTGGCCTTCTTTACAGGGTCGATCAATACAGAACTCCCTGAGTACAGATGCATGTAGTTCGTCATCTATAATTAATAGAGATGGTGAACACCACCCGCTTAATCCGAGGCTTTCTATGGTAAACGTGACAGTTGATGACATTCAGCGCGACCCTTTAAAGTACCTGCGTCAGGTAGAGGCAGGTGAAACTTTTTTGATCTTTCAGTCGAATAAGTTGATTGCCGAAATGAAGCCTGTATCATCGAGTAGTAAAAGTCGTCGCTGCGACCATTTGGCTTATGTGCTGATGAGTTCACCGTGCCTGACGATTTTGACGAGCCTTTGCCGGAAGAGATCTTAAGTGCATTCGAGGGCGAATGAAAATTTTGCTCGATACCCATATTTTCTTATGGTACATCAGCGGCAAAAGTCGGCTGTCAGCAGATGTTCGAGATAAAATTCGCAATCCAGATAATGACGTTTATTTGAGCGTAGTTTTGATTTGGGAGACAATTATCAAATATCAGTTGGGCAAATTGCCATTGCCGGAGCCACCTGAAACTTATTTACCTCAACAGCGAGATCTGCATCGAATCTCTAGTCTTGCTGTTGATGAAGAAGCGTAGTTCGATTGGCTCAGCTGCCACCGCTTCATAAAGATCCTTTTGATAGGCTGCTGGTCTGTCAAGCCTTGCAAAACGACTTAACGATTGCGACAGTAGATTTAGCGATTCGGGCTTACCCAGCTAGCGTTATATAACTACTCATTTTCAAGCCGATTGTAGCAAGCTAGAGAATTGAGAGTGAGGGTCTTTTATAAGCGCAATGCGATCGCCATATTCCAATACACGCCCCGCTTCCAAAATCAAAATCTGATCCGCCCGCATCACCGTCTTCAGTCGATGGGCGATAATAATTCCTGTGCGATTTTCTAGCAGTCGATTTACCGCCTGCTCAATCACTCCCTCCGTCAGCGGATCAAGACGAGACGAGGCTTCATCGAGTATCACCAGCCCCGGATCTTTCAAAAATACTCGCGCAAAGGCTAGTAGCTGTGCCTGCCCCGCCGAAAGCCCGCCGCTGTCTGCCCCTAGCTCGGTGTTTAACCCCTGCGATAATCCGTTCAGCCAGGGCGTTAAACCCAGCGCTGCTAAAGTTTGCAAAATGTGTTCATCTAAAACGTGCGGATTAAAAAACGTGAGATTGTTACGTACCGTCGTTTGAAAAAGCTGTACATCCTGCGTCACCAATCCTACCCGGTGCGGCAGATCGCTGAGCGGCACCTGCGCTACATCTACCCCACCGAGCAAAATCTCACCTTGTTGAATATCGTATAGCCGTAACAACAGCCGAGCTAAGGTACTTTTACCACTGCCCGTGCGACCCAACAGCCCCAGAACCTGGCCGGCAGGCAGGTGAAAGCTGAGATTGTCGATTGTAGGTGACTCTCCATAGCTAAATCCAACCTGCTCAAACGTCACAGATAGCGAACCTGTAGGCAGCACTGCCTGACCGCCTGCTCGTAGCTGACTTTGCTGAGACAACAGTTCTTGAATGCGCTGAAAGCTAGCGGCGGCTTGCTGAAACTGTTCGAGTTCTTCGCGAATGCGCTCAATAGGGTCTTCGAGCAAAGTTGTGTAATAGAACAACAGATAAACGGTGCCGATGGTGATAGCATTACGGCTCCAAAGATAGGCTCCTATGGCGAGCGCGATCGCATTCCCCACCGAAAACAGCCCTACCGTCGTCCCCCACAGCAAAGTACTCGTAAACCGCGCTTTATGAAAAGCCGCCAGCCACTGCCGCAAAATCAAATACAGCCGATTCATCACATAGCCTACAGCCCCGTTTGCCCGAATATCTTCCAATCCGCTCAAATGTTCCACCACAAATCCGTAAAACTCAGCGCTAATTTGGCGATAGACCCGCCACGGCCCTACCGCTAAAGCTTGCAATCGGGCTAAAATACCCAGCGCGAATAAGGCAAACAGGCTCAGACTTAGCCCAGCTCGCCAGTCCTCCCACCACAGCACACCCAGCACACCCAACACGAACAGGCCATTTCCCACTACCTGCAACACAAACTGAGAGAAAAACCGAGAGAGTGCGTCCACATCCCCATCGACGCGCTCTACTAGCTCACCGGGCGTATGAGTTTGATGAAAGGACAGGTCGAGATGGAGACAATGCTCAACTAGATTTAAGCGCAGCTCATTCGTCGCGCTCCAGGCGATGGTTTCACCTAGATAGGTCGCGGCGATCGCTAAACCTTGGCGAATAATAGCGATCGCCATAAATCCTAGCGCCGCTGCTAGTAATGACCGCTGCGCCCCCCCTGCGACCGCCGTATCAATGAAGTAGCGCATAAGCTGAGGGTTGAGCACCTGCAAACCGATGCCGCCGAGGAGGGCGATCGCTAATCCCGCTACTCGATTGCGCTGAGGAGAAAGATAGGTAGCCAAAAATTTTCGATAGGCCCGCCCAGATAGGGTCATGTAGAGAATGCGCTCGAACTCACTTAGCGCTCAGATTAAAACAAGTTTGCTGCCTTAAAGGAGTCTCAGCCGGAGCTTTTTGACTCTGAGCGGGATTTTTTGATCGCTCACTGCAGCGGCCTAGCCAAGTTTGCTACGGCAAAAGCCCACCGTTAGGAAAGCACTTGTACGTGAGGATATTTCAGAATTTTTGCATCCATAGTTAGCAAAGAGATATCATACCGTCTGGCGATCGCAATTAAAATCCGGTCTGCTGGATCTTTGTGAAAGTCTCCTGGCAGTTGAGTACTGGCGATCGCATCTAGAGGGTTTAAGGGTTCGATAATAATGCCAGGATGAGCCTGAGCTAGCGTATACCATTCGTCAATTGGTAAGGGCAAGGCTAACTTTCCAAGACTGGATTTAACTGCGATTTCCCAGACTGAGATTGCGGACACTAATATTCCGTTTTGAGGCTCTTCCAAAACGATTGCACTCTGCACCGGTTCGGACAGCCGATTTGGATCGTGAAGCATCCATAACCAGATGTGCGTATCCAACAAAATCATGGATTCAAGGCTTCCCAAAGTTCTGGCATAGGTTCATCAAAATCGTCTGCGATCACAAGCGGCAACCCCCGCAACGGGTAGTTGGGATGTATAGCGTGAATAGTTGCTTGAGAAGTGGAAACTTCCTCGTCTAAAAGCTGCTTTAGTAGACCTTTTTCGTCTGAGCTGAGCGATTTGATCGCGTCTGCTAGGACGGTAAGTGGAATGGGAATTTGGATGGTTTTGGATGTCATAGCAAAGCGACTCAATGACCACGGTAATTCAGGCGTCAGCTACATTCTATCCCTGTTGTGCTAAGTCCATAGAAGCGTATCGGAAAGCAGATGCTCCATACCCTTCAACGTTGAGCAAAGCATAAGCAGAAACCATCGTACCAATAACGCTTGCTCAGACGGGCTGAAAAGCGTAGTATAGACAGGAATATTTCTCATTAATAAGCCATTAGCCTTTGCCTGCCCAAGCCGTTCAGTCGCCACGCGCTCAGCCCCAAGCGTTCCTTGCCACCGGTATTATTCTGGGACTTGTTCTCCTGCTGGGTTGCTTTGTCGCCAGCGTTGCCTTAGGCGTTGCCGACATCGGGCCGCAGGCGGTGTATCAGGCGTTAACGACACCGGATGGCTCCACCGAACATTTGATTATTCGTACGGTGCGGGTGCCTCGGTCGCTGACCGCTTTGCTTGTAGGTTCAGCCGTGGCCGTAGGCGGGGGCGATTATGCAAGGGCTTACCCGCAATCCACTGGCCGATCCGGGGATTTTGGGCATTAATGCTGGGGCGGCGTTTGCGGTGGTGCTGGGCGTGTTTTGGCTGAAGGCGGCTTCGCTGAGTGTGTATGCGGGGTTTGCGATGGTGGGGGCGCGATCGCGGCTATCACCGTATACAGCTTAGGCTCACTCGGTCGCGGTGGTCTGACCCCGCTGAATCTGACGATTGCAGGCGCAGCTCTGACGGCGCTAGTTTCATCCTTAACGACAGGCATTCTCATTTTAAGTCAGCGCACTTTAGAAGAGATTCGCTTTTGGTTGGCGGGGTCAGTAGCAGGTCGAGATATGGATCTGGTTGTACAGGTGTTGCCTTATTTGGCGGTGGGATTGGTTTTAGGATTGGCGATGGGGAAGCAGCTAACCACATTGAGTTTAGGCGAAGAGATTGCGCAGGGATTGGGACAAAATACGCTGTGGATTAAAGCGATGGCGGCGGTGAGTGTGGTGCTGTTGGCGGGTGGGTCGGTGGCGATCGCAGGCCCCATTGGTTTCGTCGGCCTGATCGTGCCGCATATTGTTCGATTTTGGGCAGGAGCCGACTACCGCTGGATTTTGCCCTACTCAGCTATTGTTGGTGCAATTTTGTTGTTGTTGGCGGACATCGGCGCAAGGCTAATTATTCAGCCGCAAGAACTGCCCGTTGGGATCGTGATGCCGCTGTTGGGCGCACCATTTTTTATTCAGTTGACGCGATCGCAGGTAAAGCGCTGATATGGACTATCCTGTGAAGCCTACCAGCAAAAAAATAGAACAGTCTCAATGGCTGGTGTTTCGCTCTAATCGGCTCTCTTTTCGATTGAATCGGCGAGTCCCCAAAGTGTTGTTAGGGCTGGCGCTGGCGACGTTAGCTGCAATGGTTTGGAGCGTTGGACAGGGCGAGTATCCGGTGCCGCCTTTAGATGTGATTCGCACAGTTTTAGGGTTGCCTACGGATAATTCTGACTATGCTTTTGTGGTTAATACGCTGCGGTTGCCGCGATCGCTCGTCGCTTGGGGCGTGGGTACGGCCTTAGCCATATCAGGCGCACTCATCCAGGGCATCACCCGCAATCCCTTGGCCGATCCTGGCATTATCGGCATCAACGCTGGGGCCGCGCTAGCCGCAGTGACGCTGATTGTTGTTTTTCCTTCAGTCCCGGCTGCTGTTCTACCCTTCGCCGCTTTTGGCGGTGCGCTTACCGTGGCGATTCTGATTTATCTGCTGGCTTGGAAGGGTGGCAGCTCTGCGATTCGGCTGATTCTAGTCGGCATTGGCTTTAGTCTAATTGCGGGGGCCATCACCGATTTGATGATTACCTTTGGCGATATTAACGATGTGAGTCAGGCGCTGGTGTGGCTAGCCGGTAGCGTATACGGGCGGAGCTGGGCGCAGGTGTCAGCCTTTACGCCCTGGCTAGTCGGCTTTGGTTTGTTATCTCTGTTGTTAAGCCGCGAACTCAACGCGCTACAGCTTGGAGATGATATGGCCCGTGGCCTCGGCAGTCGGCTGGAATGGCAGCGGGGCTGGCTGCTACTCAGCGCCGTCGCCCTGTCTGGTTCGGCGGTGGCAACGGCAGGCAGCATTGGCTTTGTTGGGCTGATGTCGCCGCATATCGCGCGGCAGCTAGTGGGTTCTGACCAGCAGGGACTGGTGCCCGTGGCAGCATTGACGGGTGGATTGGTTGTTGTTGCCAGTGACCTGATTGGGAGACTGTTGTTTGCGCCGATTGAGCTGCCCTGTGGGATTGTGACAGCGGTGATTGGTGCGCCTTATTTTTTGTACTTGTTAATACGCGATCGCCCATGACTACACCCGCACTTACCACCCGCCAACTAACCCTGGCTTACGATAGCAAGACCATCATTGACACACTTGATCTCGCTATTCCTGTAGGCAAAATCACGATTTTAGTAGGGCCAAACGGCTGTGGTAAATCGACGCTGCTTAAGGGGCTGGGCCGACTGCTGAAGCCCAAACACGGTGTCGTTTATTTAGATAGCACGTCAATTTTTAAGCTACCGACGAAAACGGTAGCTAAGCGAATGGGACTGCTGCCGCAAGGGCCTTCTGCGCCGGAGGGGTTGACGGTGCGATCGCTCGTTGCCCAAGGACGCTACCCTTATCAAAACTGGCTAAAACAATGGAGCCTAGAAGATGAACAACAGGTTGAAGCTGCGATCGCTATAACTGAACTACAAGACTTATCAGAGCGCCCAGTCGATAGTCTCTCAGGTGGCCAACGTCAGCGAGCCTGGATCGCAATGACGCTGGCTCAAAACACCCAAATTTTGCTGTTGGATGAACCCACAACCTTTCTCGACTTAGCCCATCAAATTGAAGTATTAGATTTACTCTACGAGCTGAACCAGCGCGAAGGACGCACGATTGTAATAGTGTTGCATGAACTGAATCAGGCTTGCCGCTATGCAGATCATTTAATCGCGATGAAAGCTGGACAGGTATTTGCCCAAGGAGATCCACATGCTGTGATGACGGAAACGCTGGTCAAAGAGGTTTTTGGTTTGGACTGTCAAGTTATTAATGATCCTGTAGCTGGAACGCCTTTATGTATTCCGATTGGGCGCAAGGTCGCTGGGGCAAAAAGTATGACAAACGCTGATCAAAGCTGGTGGATTTTGCTTTACTATCTGCGTTTTTGCAGCGCTAACAACCGTTTTTGCCAAAGTGGGCGTGGAGTCTATTAACTCCAATTTGGCGACAGCAGTTCGGACGGTGGTGATTTTGCTGGTGGCCTGGGGGATTGTGTGGGCGAAAGGCGAATGGCAAGGGTGGGCTGATATTTCGCAGAAGACGATGCTGTTTTTGGTGCTGTCGGGGTTGGCAACCGGGCTGTCTTGGCTGTGTTACTTCAGGGCTTTACAGCTTGGCCCAGCCTCGTTGGTTGCGCCTATTGACAAGTCGGGATTGGTGTTGATTTTGATTTTCTCGGCTATGTTTCTGGGTGAGCCGTTTACTGTCAAAGCAGTTTTAGGAACCGTTTTGATACTGGCTGGGACGCTGGTTTTACTGGGGTGAGTGGGGATGCGATCGCCTCTACGATACATTTCGCGTACGTTCTAGCTCTTCTCGGAAAATATGACGTAAATCCTCTTTTAAGTCGTGATTTTGAATGTACTCACTCAAAGCCGCATTAATCAGGGTTTGATAGCCGCGATCGCCCGCCTTCGCCTTAAAATACTCCACAATAAACGTGTCCAAAAACATGTTCACTCGCTGCTTTCCTTTTTCAGTCGGCTTACCGCCTACTCGCAGTACAGCCCCTGCCATTTGAGCCTCAGTTATTTCCGGAATATCAGATAAGTCGATGTCTTCGTCTTTCATAGCGTCAATTCTTTCCCAATCAGTTTGAGAGGTTCCTGAAGAAGATTGTTTGCTCATGTTTTGTTCCTTCTCTCATGGAGATAACTCGAATGGTATCCCGATTTTCTGTATGAGCGATCGCAACAACTCGCCCTCTTAGTAAGCCTGACGTAATAAAGCGCTGTTCGCCGTAGGCAAAGCGAGTATCTTCAAAAGTCAAGGTAGCCCTTTCAAAATCTGAGGAGCGTCCGCAAAGTCAAATCCGTGCTTAGTCAGATTTGACTGCCGTTTATTTTCATCCCAGGCGAACTACATAGCTCAAGTATACACACGTTTATGCAGACAAATAAAATACCGAAAGTCAAAAGCGTTGTAATCCAAATACCAAAATCCTTTATTCTAATGATAATAAGTATCATTAAAGGATCGTGCCATGCCGCTATCGCTTTCTGTCCCGGAGTTTTTGAGTCAGCATCCTGATTTGTCCATAAAACAGCAGGCGGTAAGATCGCCCTGGACGATTCCACTCTATGACCCCACCGGGCGAAGTCATGGCTACCGGCAAGAAATTAATCTGCGGACAGGGCTGAGTTTGCTGGTCGATGACTATACGCTCAAAGAAGACCTGTATGTAGAAACGGGGAGTGGTCAGGCTTGCGAGCCTGCTTTGGAGCTAGAGCTGAGCTTTATGCTCTCGGGTCACAACCACTTAGAAGGGGTGCCTTCTCGTCATAATTTTTTGGCGGCGAGCTGGGATGATACCGATGGCGGACGGTTTCACTGGCAGGCTGGGGAACGGGTTTTAAAGTTTGATATTCATATGGAAGCGGGTTTGTTAGAAACTTTGCTGGGCAGGCAGTTAGAGAATTTGCCGCCGAGTTTTAGGCAGCTTTGTCAGAGCGATCGCACGGCCATTGGTCAGGAAGCTTGCCCTAGTCATCAGCGATTTTGGCAGGTCACTTCTACCACGCTGGCCATGCGTTCAGCGGTTCAGCAGCTATTGAACTGCCCTTACGAGGGGCCTACTCGATGGCTGTACTGGGAAGGTAAAGTGCTAGAGCTGATCGCGCTGCGTCTGGAACAGGCTAGCGATCGCACCAACCAAAGCGAGCAAAAGGCATCCTCGCAGCTACAGTCTGACGACATTGATCGCATTTATTTTGCCCGAGATATTTTGCTTCAGCAGTTGACGAATCCACCCTTGTTGTTGGAGCTAGCGCGGCTAGTTGGACTGAATGACTACAAGCTAAAAAAAGGCTTTCGTCAGGTATTTGGCACCACTGTATTTGGCTACTTAACTCAGCAGCGCATGAAAAAGGCTCGGCAGCTTCTGGTACAGCAGCAGTCTATCGCCGCCGTTGCCACAGCGGTTGGCTACGAAAGTCCGACAGCTTTTAGCGGTGCGTTTAAACGGCAGGTTGGCATGTCGCCTAAAGGTTATCAGTTGGGCAAATGCCGCGTCGTTTCATAAAGATCCGTTTTAAGCAGAAAGCGATCCGCTTCTAAGAGAAAAGGCGTGCTTAAACTCGGTAGGGTGAGACTAGCTAGTTGAGAATAGTTCTTGTCTATTAGCAATGGGGGCTGCTGAGTGCCTAACTTTGGTGTGGGAGATTATGATTTTAAGGATTTTGAGCTTTGGACTGCTGTGGGTGGGGGCTTTGATGGTTGTCCCAGTGGGGATGGTGCGATCGCCTCAACGCCCTTGGGCTTAAGCGAAGCCATAGCCCAAATAGAAACTGATGGCGAAACCGACAATGCCGGTGAAACAGATGGGGCCATTGAGGTTACTGAAGTCGCGGAAATTACAGATGTGCGAATTACGTCAACTTCCGCAGGCTTAACGGTCTCTTTAGTTGCCAGCGGGCCGCTGTCAGTCGGCGAGTCTAGGGCTTTAGGGAATGCGCTAATTACCGAAATTCCTAATGCTACGCTGAATCTTGCCGACCCGGCAGCGGCAGAACAATTTGGCCCAACTGAAGGGATTGCGCTAGTGCAAGTGAATGG
>JAAUPS010000136.1 GCA_012033015.1 Phormidesmis sp. RL_2_1 | reverse complement strand
TGCCAATCACTATAGCCTGTACCGGATGCATTCGGTACAGGCTACTCACTTGGCCTGTTGTCCTGCAAAGGTTTCACCAAAATATCTGTACTCTAGCCAAGTGAGAAACGCTATATGATTGCACGCTTCTCAACGCAAAAGGGAGCGGTTGACCCAGCACCCATGTTGAGTCAAAGCTTTCCTTCAGCATATAGCCTCTGCCGAGTTAGTTAGGACAACAGTAATCGCTAGAAGCCTTAACGAGCAGCGGCTAACTCGACTAGCAAAGTAAGAATACATGCTTACTTTGCCATATCTGACTAAGGTAGTCCTATCCATGTAAAAAAGTCCTGCCGGGTCAGCAGTTCTAACGTTAGGAGTGCGACGAATCCGACCATGGCAAACCTGCCATTTATTTTTTCTGCATACTGCGTCCACCCAAACTCTGGGCTGAGGGTTTCGGTCGTCTGCGGATCTAGAGGGAGATGCGACGTTTTTGAGCGATCTGTTGAAGAAGGGGCAGTCATAGCAGAAAAGGCAAACGATAGAGTTTTGTATTTTCTTTATATTACAACCATACATTTATTCTCTTGGCTCAAGGCATTGGGAAAATGTCCTAAGGGTTAGTTATCGTGGCGTGTCGGTGCACATTACCAGAAGCAAGGCATGGCTGCTGATCACTTTATCTGTGCTTTAGCATTTGTCACTTGGCTTGAATATGCGCTGGCTGTCGAAATCCTTACAGAACAACGGGCCACGTGACTTGCGATTTGCGAATGCATCCGTAAACTGCTATAAATCATGCTTTCAGCCGATGGCAGTGTATGCAATCAAAGTGATCACCGCTATATCCAAAAGGCTACTGGTTGGGGTGATTTTGTCACCAGGTTTCTATCGCTAGAAATACTAAATCTTTCAGCTAAATCTTTCAAAATAAGTTTAGTGTAATGAATAACTTTGCAGTCAATTGGCACCATTAGGGTTTAGCATACGTTCTATAACAGACCCCGAGCTAACAGAAGCTTCACGATGATTGAGTGAAACTTCTGATGATGGCTCAATTTACTTCTAGCTGTTTGGAAGTTACTCTAAAAGCTCACAGCGTTATTGACAGGCATTAGGTAAAAAATAATTAGGTGCAGGCAGTTTTTCTTTTATCTAAGCGCCTACCCAGCCGAAAATATCTGTAGAGAATTCTGTTTCTAATCATTCGTTCTTGAAACTTTAAATCTTGTTAGTTTTTATGTTTATATATGATTGCTTTATGGTTTGCACAGGCTCATAGAAACAGCAAAATTTAAAAGGCTTACTGCAAATTTCCAACCGTTAGACGTTCGAGGGTTATGGCTGACAAAAATGTACCGTTGAAGGGTAAGGCGTTGCTCCAAAAGTTTAATGAGTTGGCTCATCTGTCGAAAAGAGAAAGGGCTCAGGGGTGCGGCTATTACACAGTTACTAAAGATAATCAAATTCGGGCGAATTTAGCAGAGTTTATGAAGGCGCTGTTAGAAGCAAGGGGGGTCTCTCTAGACCCTGAAGGTGTGAAAGATGGTAGAGGTAGAGAACCAACCTACCGTGTAAGCGTTCATAAAAATGGTCAAATTGTTATTGGCTCTACTTATACCCAAGAGATGGGCTTAAATCCAGGCGATGAGTTCGAAATTAAGCTCGGATATAAGCATATTCGGCTAGTTCAGCTAGATGGTGTCACAGAAGAGGACGAATAGCGGCCGTAGCTGTATCGTATCAACGGTATTTAGTTTTTTAAGGCTTGTGCTCACGTCCGTAAGGCAAGTATGGGTCGGGCATCTTGTCAGCGACAAATATTTCTAGCCCAAAATATTTCTAGTCCAAAATGCTTCTAGTCCAAAATACTTCTAGTCCAAAATACTTCTAGTCCAAAATGCTTCTAGTCCAAAATGCTTCTAGTCCAAAATGCTTCTAGGTCAAGCTAGTCTTAGTCACGATGCTTTAAGTGATCAAAGACCACGATGCTTTAAGTGATTAAAGATAGGGTGACTAAAGTTACAGGATTTAGGGGTGAAAACCGGGTTAGCGGCCCTACGGGTAACGAGCGGGCGATATTGACTTGAGTGAGCTGAGACTGCCAAGTGGTGGCAATATGTGACTGGGCGGCCCAACCGGTAACTTGGCTGAGATGCTCTACTGTCGCAAGCGCGATGACGATGCGTTTATTTTGTTTTGTTTTAGTCTGGCTGGTTGGATCTGACGAGCGGGCTGCTAAGTGGCTGTCTGAGGTTCTCGCTGTTTGACTATTGTTTTTCATCCCGGTATTGCTGATTTCGGCCTTGCTCATTCGGGTGTGGAGAAAATCGAGAATAGCGCTAAGTTGGCCACTACTGCCACCTATAAAAACACGATCAGGTTCTGGCAGGTTAATCAGCGCGGTTGGGGCGCTTCCTTGAATGGGGTAGATAGGGGCTATGGCTAACTGCTCGGCGTTTTGGCGAATCAAGGCGCTGCCGATAGCTGTTTTCTCAATGGCATATAGCTGAGCGGTGGGGCATAGCCGACTGAGTTCAATGCTCACAGCACCTGTCCCGGCACCGATATCCCAAATCACCTGGTTTGCTAAGGGCGCTAAGGCACCGAGAATGAGCAGCCGAATCTCTCGTTTGGTCATCAGTGCGGGACGATCTTGAAATCCTTTAAAGGCTGAATCTGGTAGGCCGATGAGAGGGAGTTCTGCGGTGATGTCTGGTGTGTTTTCAAGCTGGCGCAGCAACACCACGACATTTAGGGGGGAAAATGAGAGGCTAGCGGCTTGACGTTGTAGTAGTTCGTTAGGCCAGTGGGCACTCAGCCGCTCTCGATTGGACTCACTATGCTGATTGCCTAGGTTTTCACAGATCCATAGTCGGTAGCGGATAGATAGATCAAGCGTGTTGATAAGGCGAGCGATCGCACGGGGTGAGAGGATGTTATCTGTCAAAATGGCAATTTTGCTATCGCCGCGCTTAAGCGCTTGAATTAGCAACTGTTCGCTGCGCCCATGCACACTGACAATAGTGGCATCTTGCCAAGGCAGTTTGAGGCGACTAAACGCCAACTGAATAGCACTGACCTGCGGATGAAAGACAAGTTGCTCAGAAGGAATAGTTTCTAACAGCAACCGACCGAGCCCGAAAAAGAGCGGATCGCCGGAAGCTAGCACCACAGCACGGGTATTAGGATCAGCCTTGAGCCGCGATCGCAAATCAGCAAATATTTGCATGAAGTTTCCCAAAGGCCAAGTCTCTACCTGGCTGGGCGGATGCCAAAGGTAGCCAAATGCGTCCAAATGTCGCTGCGCGCCCACTAATAGCGTGGCTGATGCCACCAACCTCAAGGTCGAATCGGATAAACTCTCTGGCCCACTAAGGCCGACGCCGATAACATGAACTAGCGACTCACATTGATTTTCTCCCATCAATTAGGCTTCTCCACGGACAGACTCTGCGGGTGACACCTGCCAAGCCCCAATCATCAGCGCATTCAAAATTGCAGCGGCCACAGCCGAACCCCCTTTGCGACCCGCCACTAAAATATGGGGCACGGCTAAAGCAGCCAGTGCCTGCTTGGATTCCACCACATTGATAAACCCTACAGGTGCCCCAATCACTAAAGCAGGTTGGCAGTCACCTGCAACGATGCTCTCACAGAGCGCTAGTAGTGCTGTAGGTGCATTGCCAATTGCAAAAATAGCCTGTTGATATTCGCGGGCACACTGGCGCATCCCATGAGCGCTGCGGGTTTCACCTGGCAGGCAGGGCAGATCGCGCTGAACTGCAACGACAATAGGCGATCGCCAAGTTTTGGCCAAGACCGTGCCCACACCAGCAGCCACCATCGAAACGTCTGTGACAATCTGGGCTTGGAGCGATAAAGCAACCTGTGCAGCAGCAAAAGGATCACCCCTAAATCGTATTAACTGCTTAAATTCAAAATCAGCCGTGGTATGAATGACTCGCCGCAGCACCCCGTACTCGGCAGGGGTAAACCGATGGGGGCCAATTTCTTGATCAATTTGCTGAAAGCTAGCCTGGGTAATCGGATGTTCTGAGTAGGCGGGCATCAACGCTGCGCCTCACGCTGTTGATCAGCCGTTTCTTCCAGGTAAATCTCCCCAGCGTCAATCTCTTCAACCACAATGGCTTCGTAGCGAACAATCCCTTCTACCGTGACGGCTTCATCTAGTGCTGGCGCCGATGAGTGAGTTAATACCCACAGACTGCCGCTATCGTCACTCACTTGATAAAGCCAACCATCCAACAGCGCCACCCGCTGAGTGACGGTGCCTGCGATCGCCACAGTTTGATCAACTTGCTCAGCAGCCACTGAATCAATCTCTAAAACTGAGCGATTCGTCAGGCGAACCGTTGGTAAAGATGCTGGAATGTCCGGCATTGAGGCCTCGAAGCCACTCTCAGATACCGCACAGCCGCTGGTCAACGTGACGCCAAAGAAAATACTGCCCCATAGCCAAGCATAAAATGAACGAGTTTTCATAGATGAATTAAATCGATTTTCCCTACACGGCTTTGGTAATCTGGTTTCAGTGTATTAGCGCAAGTGCTCCGTTTGAGTTGGTAAAGGCTGAGTTTGCATAGGATATACGCAGACCGCTATAGCTTCTGTCAAGTTAGTTAGGACAATAGTAATCACTGGAAGCCTTGACTAACAGTAGCTAACTCGACTAGCTAACTCGACTAGCTAACTCGACTAGCAAAGTAAGAATGCATCCTTACTTTGCTAGACAACACTCAAACTGGCAGGTCAGTGACGCATCTTAACATTATGGCTCAGCTCCTCGACGGGAAAGCCCTGGCGAAACAAATTCAAACCGACCGACTGACCAGTATTCAACACTGGAACCGCCGCTATGGTCGCCCCCCCGGCCTAGCGGTACTGATGGTGGGCGACAATCCTGCCAGTGCAGCATATGTCCGCAACAAAGAACGAGCTTGTGCAAGCATTGGGATGGCATCATTGGGCAAAAATTTTCCCCACAACAGCTCTCAAGCTGCGATCACCCAAGAAATTTTGGCACTGAATCAAAATCCCAACGTAGACGGTATTTTGGTACAGCTCCCCTTACCGGATCATCTAGATGCGACAGCGCTGCTGAACCTGATTGATCCCGAGAAAGATGCTGATGGTTTGCATCCTATCAACCTAGGTCGGCTGGTCAGGGGTGAACCCGGCTTGCGAAGCTGTACCCCAGCAGGCATCATGCGTTTGCTCCAGACGTACAATATTCCGCTTGCCGGTAAACAAGCTGTCGTATTGGGACGCAGCATTTTAGTGGGCAAACCCATCGGTTTGATGTTGCTAGCTGCCAATGCCACCCTCACCATGGCCCACTCCAAATCACAAAACTTAGCTAAATTGACCCGTTCAGCCGATATTCTAGTAGCAGCCGTTGGGATTCCTCACTTTGTCACCCAAGATATGGTTAAGCCCGGTGCCACTGTCATTGATGTGGGCATCAACAGCATAGAAAATCCTGACAAGCGCCCACAGGCAAAACCCTCCAAACTGGTTGGAGACGTCGATTTTGCCGCAGTAGAACCGATTGCAGGTGCAATCACCCCTGTGCCCGGCGGCATTGGCCCGATGACCGTCGCCATGCTGTTAGAAAATACTATCTTAAGCTACTGCGATCGCCTTCAAATCCCCCACTCCCCGTAATCTTCCATGGTGACCACAAACCCCAATACCCTCGCCACGTTTGATCTCAAAAGCTACCTCACCCAGCGGGCGGCTGAGATCGAAGCAGCGTTAGACAGCTCTCTGCCAGTGGTTTACCCCGAACAGATCTACGAGTCCATGCGCTATTCGCTGATGGCAGGCGGCAAAAGGCTCAGGCCGATTTTGTGTCTGGCTACCTGTGAAATGTTAGGGGCACCCTCCTCCCTGGCCATGCCCACCGCTTGCGCACTAGAGATGGTGCATACGATGTCCTTGATCCACGACGATCTGCCAGCGATGGATAACGACGACTATCGCCGAGGGAAGCTGACCAATCACAAAGTGTATGGCGAGGACGTGGCCGTGCTCGCAGGTGATGCCTTACTGACCTATGCCTTTGAGTACATTGCCACCCAAACCCCTCAAAGCCCATCGCAAGTCCAATCAAAAGCGCCAGAGAAAGGGCCAGAGAAAGGGTCAGAAAAAGCACTAGAAAAAGGGCCAATAACAGCAGCAGACAAAAGTACCGCCCAGCCTCAGCAAGTACTCAAAGTGATTGCCAGCTTAGCAAGAGCCGTAGGCGCAGCCGGTCTAGTAGGCGGGCAAATTGTCGATCTAGACTCTGAAGGGAAAGCCATTGACGAAAATACCCTCACCTACATTCACATGCATAAAACCGCCGCTTTACTAGAAGTTTCGGTCACTTCTGCAGCCATCTTAGCGGGCGCCGATCAAACTGTTATTGATCGATTAACCCGCTACGCCCAGCGCATTGGTCTTGCGTTTCAAATTGTCGATGACATCTTGGATATCACTTCTACAGCAGAAACACTAGGCAAATCGGTGGGCAAAGATATCGCTGTGCAAAAAGCAACCTATCCTCGCCTCTGGGGCCTAGAAGCCTCTCAACGCAAAGCTCAGCAGCTTGTGGATGAGGCGATCGCCCAGTTGGATATCTTTGATCAGCAAGCACAGCCTTTAGTTGCGATCGCCCAATACATCACTGCCCGCAAGTATTAATGTCGAATCCATCATTGCCCCGATCTGAATCGCCTCTCATAGACCAACTTTGATCCGCCCCTCTCGAACCACTCAACTACTGGCCCAGTCAAAGGCCCAAACCACTGACTCATGAAGGACTTCAGCCAAATTTTTCAAAATCACGTTTTGTGGGTAGCCCTGATTGCCTGTATCACCGCCCAAGCCTTAAAGCTTGTGGTTGAATTAGTGCAACATCGGGCCATAAACCCCAAGGTACTGGTCGAAACCGGCGGTATGCCCAGTGCTCACTCAGCTTTGGTCACCGCCTTAGCCTGTGGTGTAGGACAAACGATTGGCTGGAATACGCCTGCATTTGCCGTTACCTCCGTCTTTGCAGTCATCGTCATGTATGACGCGGCGGGCGTTCGCCAAGCTGCTGGAAAACAAGCCAAAATTCTCAACCAAATTTTAGATGAGTTGTTTCAAGAACATGCCGAATTCGATCAAGACAGACTCAAAGAACTCCTAGGGCACACACCCGTACAGGTGATAGCAGGTTCAGTATTGGGCGTGTTAATTGCTTGGCTCGCCTCTCCCGTGGTTTAACACCCGTGGTCTAACACCCGTGCTCGAATACTTGATTGAATACTTGATTGAATACTTGAATTCACCACGTCACTCACCTTAAATTAATCCCATGCTATGGGGTTCCATCCTTGCTTTTTTCCACCAAGGCAACCGACTTTCAGGAGCTTGCAGCTACAGCCCGTCCCTTTATTAAGTGGGCCGGAGGTAAATCGCGGTTAATCGAACAATACAAACCGTTTTTACCCCACACTTTCGACCGATACCACGAGCCCTTCTTAGGCGGCGGTGCACTCTTCTTTTACCTAGCGCCTCAACTACACCTTCAAGGGCAAACGGCCTATCTCAGCGATCTCAATCCTGAATTGGTGAATGTGTACCAATGTGTACGCGATCGCGTAGAAACGCTGATCGCCCTGCTCAACGACCATCAAGCTCACCACAGCAAGCCATACTATTATGCCAAGCGCGCCACCTTAGAAACCGACCTTGTCAAACGTGCCGCCCGCTTTATTTACCTCAACAAAACCTGCTACAACGGCCTCTACCGCGAAAACTCAAAAGGGCTATTTAATGTCCCCATCGGTCGCTACAAAAATCCTAAAATCTGCGATCCCAAACTGCTTCGTGCCGCCTCAGCCGCTCTGCAGATCGCCGATATTTCACAGCGCCCTTTCTCCGCCGTCCTAGATCAAGCCAACAACAATCGCGACTTTGTCTACTTCGATCCGCCCTACCATCCCCTCAGCGATACCAGCAAATTTACCGCTTACAGTCGCTACCAATTTGCTGAAGCTGAGCAAACTGAACTCAAAAATGTCATCGCCCGACTCTCAGCCAAACAAGTCAGCGTGCTTGCCTCCAATTCCGACTGTCCATTTATTCGCCAGCTATATAATGGCTTTGATATAAAAACGATTACAGCAGCGCGCTCGATTAACTCTAAAGCCAGCCAGCGCGGCAAAATCACAGAAGTTCTAGTGATCGCCTAATTGATCAGCAGCCGTAGTCTGTTTTGGGCATATTGGGATGTCATCAACTTTAATGTGATTAATTTGCATGTCCCTAATGATTCTATAAAGATTCATGGGCAGCATTCGATGGGTTGGAAAAAACTGCCAAAATTTTGATGGTTGTTCCTTTGCCTCTTATCTGCTGTCTATTTATTAAATGGCCCAGTTAATCATGGCCCAGTCTGAGCTGTCCACGCACGATTTACTGACGCACGATTTACTGACGCACGATTTGCCGCAAGCTGCCGCAGCACTGCCCACCGTGTCAGTTATCGTGCCAATTTACAACGGTGAGCGAGATTTAGCTGGATTGATAGACTGTCTGCTCAAGCAAACCTATCCCATCGATCGGGTGGAATATTTGTTGGTGGATAATGGCAGTGGCGATCGCACCCCTGAGCTGATCCAAACCGCTGTTATCCAAGCCAAGTCCCAAGGTATCACCGTCAGAGGGTTGCAAGAAACCGACATTCAAAGCGCCTACGCCGCACGCAATACAGCTATTCGCCAAGCCACCGGAGAAGTGCTGGCGTTTACCGACGCCGACTGCTATCCGCAACCTGACTGGCTTGCCAAACTCATCCAAGGCTTTACCGACGACACCATTGGCTTAGTTGTCGGTGAAGTGACCGCCTTCCCAGGAAAAACATGGCTAGAGCGCTATGCCGAGCGCAAGCGGTTAATGTCCCAAAAAGATACCCTAGCCCATCCGTTTTGCGGCTATGGCCAAACCGCCAATCTTGCTATCCGGGCCAGCGCCCTCAAAGAAATTGGCCTATTTCGCCCCCGCATGACCACTGGCGGCGATGCCGATATCTGCTGGCGACTACAGCGGGAAGGCGGATGGCAACTGGTGTTTGCCGAATCCGCGGTGGTGCAGCATCACCACCGCACAACCTTTCAAGATCTGCGCGCTCAGTGGTATCGCTATGGACGCTCTAATCGCTATCTCCACCAGCTCTATGGCGTTAAACTCGCTCGCCCCTTAAGGCCCAAAGAAATACGCCATACCCTGACTCGCTGGCTGCTAAAGGAAGTGCCTGTGACCTGTTTCAACCTGCTTCGAGGCCGAGCCGACCTGCTGGATTTTGCCATGACGCCGATTAGCCTCTACTGCTCTCAAGCTCGCCATCAGGGGCAAGCCAACGCCAATTTACCAGAAGAGGCCCGTGAAATTGCTGTCTTTACCGAGAACCCTACTTAATGCGTCTGTTGGTGCTATCGCTCAATACTTTTCCTTACCCTCCGAGTCATGGCGCTGCCGAAGGGCGTACCTTTAACCTGCTCAAATATTTGGGGCAACATCACGAGGTCACCGTCGCAGCGCACAAAAATATCAATGCGACCCCAGAAAATATTTTAGCCCTACAAACATGGGTCAAAGCTGTCAAGCTGTTTGCACCCGTGAGTTCAGATCCACCTCCAGACGGTGCCTTAGCCCAGGTGGGCCGACTCATCCAGTTTGCCCTCAGCGCTACCCCGCCCAGTATTACCCATCGGTTTTCGCCCGAGGTTCATCGTTGGGTCGAGCAAGCCGTTGAAGCCGATGCGTTCGATGCGATTATCTGTGAGCACAGCGTTAATGAAATGTACATTCAGCCTAGGTTTCGCGATCGCATCCCCACGATTGTCGATATCCACAGCTCGGTCTACGGCTGGGTCAAAAACCACCTCGAAGCAGGCGCCTCAGAAAACCCCCTGAGAGATCGGCTCTATTTACCCCTGCTTGCCCGCTACGAAAAGCGCTACTGTCAGAAATTCTCACACCTGATTGCCACCACCCCCGATGACC
This sequence comes from Phormidesmis sp. RL_2_1, assembly GCA_012033015.1. Taxonomy (GTDB): domain Bacteria; phylum Cyanobacteriota; class Cyanobacteriia; order Phormidesmidales; family Phormidesmidaceae; genus Phormidesmis. The sequence goes on along the minus strand of JAAUPS010000136.1, from coordinate 3,931 downwards.
GCCAGCAGCTACGGCCCCTATTACCCGACGCTAACATCACCATTGTGTCCAACGGCGTTGATTTAGAGACCTTTACCTATCGAGCCAGCGATCCTGGTGGGCAGTCGCTGATTTTGATCGGGGCGATGGACTCATCCCATAATATTGACGCTGCCGACTTCTTTGCCAGAGAGGTCTTCCCCAAGGTGCGATCGCGCTATCGGCAAGCAACCCTGAGCATCGTCGGCTCTAGGCCCGTTGCAGAGGTCAAAGCCTTAGACACACTTCCAGGGGTGACAGTCACCGGCCGTGTTCCATCAATCACTGACTACATGCACCATTCCACCGTCAGCGTGGTGCCCCTGCGAGCGGGATTAGGCATCAAAACCAAAACCCTAGAATCTATGGCAGCCGGGGTACCGGTCGTAGGCAGCGATCGTGGCCTAGAGGGATTGACCGTAGATGGACTGACTCCAGATGGCAGCAGCACACCTTTACGGGCCCTGCGCGCCAACCATCCTGACGCTTACGTCGATGCCATTGGTCAACTATTCGAATCAGCGGCGTTGCGACAAACCCTCTCTCAAAACGCCCGACAGATGATTGAGGCAGAATATACCTGGGAGATCGCCGGTAAGCGCTACGACCAAATCCTATCTGCTTGATCCGCCTTCACAATTTGATCCGCCTTCACAATTTGATTCGCCTTCACAATCAGGAGATAAAAATTATAGATAGACAAATTTATTAGAAGACAAATTTAGAAGACAAATTTAGATCAGCCAGCGTTCTCCCAACTCACCCAACCAACAGCCGCCCAACCCAAATCTGTGTCCCATCAGTCCTCTCACCAGCCCAAAGTCAGCATTTGTATCCCCACTTACAATCGTGCCGACATTTTGCCCTACGCCGTCAACAGCGTCCTCAGCCAAACCTATACCGATTTTGAGCTATTAATTTGTGACGATGCCTCCTTTGATCATACCCATCGCATCGTCAGCCAATGGTCAGATCCGCGCATTCGCTACATTCGCCACCCTCAAAATATTCAGCGCAGCCGCAACATGCGCTCTGGTTACGAAGCGGCCCAAGGCGAATATTTCATCAAATTTGACGATGACGACGCCCTCACCCCAACCTTTTTAGAAAAAGCGGTCGCCATTCTCGAGGCCCAGCCCACAGTAGACTTTGTCTGCTCAGATCATTGGATTATCAACGCTAGCAACCAACGCGACGAAGCCGCAACCGCTGCCAATTCAGTCAAATGGGGGAAAAATCGTCTGAGTCATGGCATAATCGACGACTTACTCGCAGAAACCTTTCTACATCAGAGCTTACAAGTTGGCTCCTCCCTATTTCGCCGACAAAGCCTAGAGGCGGTAGATTTTATGCGATTTGAAGCTGATGGCTGTGAGGACTTTGATCTGCTCGTACGCTGTGCGCTAGCTGGGCAAACGGCCTATTTCATTCCCGAAAGACTCATGGAATACCGCTTCCACGGCGGCCAAACTAGCCTCAAACAAGACATCCACTTTCTCAATGCCAAATCCAACTGCCTAGAAAGCTATCGTTTTCCCCAACGGCCCGATCTCGAAAAAGCGCGCCTGAGCAAACTCAGCGGTCTCAAGCAGGTGCTCGCCATGCGCCTGATCGAAAAAGGCGACACCCAACGTGGCAGAACCTTAATCAATGAGCTTAAAGCCACCGGTTCCCTCTCTAACCGAGCTAAAGTTGGCCGAGTGCTATCTTATCTCCCCACTTGGCCCAGACAGTTTGCTTTCCAAAGCTTCCGTAAAATGCGACCCAAAGATTACAGCGAGAAAGTACGCAATGCCAACGGATAAAAAGCCCAAGGCATTCCCCTTCAGGCGACTAGTCGCCTGTGGCATTGCTATTTTGGCTATTCGCCTAGCTATTTTGGGCATTCGCCTAGCGACCCACGCGAGCACCCACTCAGCGTCAGCAGGAGCCCCAAAACAGACGCTGGAGACGTTGTTGCCTAGGGCACTGCCGCCCCCGCCACCAACTGAGCAAAGGGTGCCAGAGTATGCCGTTTATGAATTAGAGACAGCCACCGTACATGTCGTCAGTGTCTACCCAAGCACACCCATTGCTGTCGTCGCAGCAGATGAATTGGCCACTGTCGAAGCGTTCGCTCAGCAACACCATGCTGTCGTTGCGCTCAACGGCGGTTTTTTCGATCCCCAAAACGGCCAAACGACCTCCCATCTCATCATTGCAGGTCAACCGGCAGGTGATCCCGCTGATAATGAACGCCTCACCGCCAACTCAAGCCTGCAGCAATATCTGCCTCAAATCCTCAATCGCTCAGAGTTCCGTACCTATCGATGTCAGGGCCTAGAGACTCTACGCTACGACATCACCTCTCACAACGCCCCTATCCCCGATAACTGCGCAATAGAAAGCGCCTTGGGCGCAGGCCCTCAGATACTCCCAGAGAATACTGCCCTCGCAGAAGGGTTTATCGACTATCAAAATGGTGCGCTCGTCCGCGATGCCATCGGTATTGTGCAGCCAAATGCCAGAAGTGCGATCGCCCTACGTCCCGACGGTACCGTACTACTCCTCATGGCTGCTCAACGCATCGAATCTGCAGGCATGACCTTAGCCGAACTCGGTGAGTTTGCCACTTCATTAGGGGCTACCCAACTCCTCAACTTAGATGGCGGCAGTTCATCCTCTCTTTACTACAACGGACAAACCTACGCAGGCCGCTTAGACGAAGAAGGCAAAGCGATTCAGAGGCCCGTCAAGTCCGTGCTCGTCATTGGCCAGAAAGAGTAATACTGCCAACGCTCATGGCTCAAGATGCTGCCATTGGGCTATTTTTACCGCCGCTTCGCCAGCCACTACCAATGCTCCCACATAGGTTTCTGGCAAGGGTACATGATAAAGCTGCCAACACTCTGCACAGTTGTGCGGTACACGCACTAATCGAGAAAAATCAGCCTCTACCTCTACCGTTTGCATCGACTGGGTAAGCCCCTGCCCGATTGCTTTCAAATAAGCCTCCTTACAAGTCCAGTACTGCAAAAAACACGTGATTGATCGGCTAACGCCTCAGCTTGAACCTGTTTTTGCTCACCAGCCGACAAGCAGCGAGCCATCATACCCTCTAGGCGACTAATCGGTTTTACCTTCTCAATATCAATACCCACTGGTCCTTGATAGCTCAGGGCACACAAAGCCAGTTCACCCGAATGGGAAAGGTTGAAATGCAGCTCACCTGCCTGAGAGCTTGGCCATTGAGTCATCGCGCCTAGCTCAATGGCAGGTTTTCCATACTCCCCGTAACAAAAATCAATGGCACTAGGTAACTGAGCCAACTGACGTGCTAGTAAATGCCGTAAACTGCCGCGTGCCACAATAAAACGTCGCCTATCATCCGGGAAATGAAAGCGATTTGCCCTATCTTGTTCAGCTTGAGAGAGACAGCCATAGTATTGCCCTAAAGTATCTTCCAGCACCCGTAGCGAAATTTTCCAAACCTGAACCACATTACGCATCATTCGCCGACGTTAGTTACCGCTTCACACCTGGGAAATCTTAGGACAACCACAGGCTTATGGCCCAAAAGCCTTTACCCATCTTAAATACGTAACTCATAGGTTTTTCGATATCGCTCTTGCTATGTCGTTCTATTTCATAGAGGCAATGTAAAAGCTTGTTTTTTATGTAAAGAGAACAAATAGCGGTGTTTTTCTTCAAGATAGGTATGTCAGTATTCTTCCGTAGAGGATGGCATAATCAACTTATTTTAATATTCCCATCAAGGCTAGCTGGCAGAGGCTAGCTGGCAGAGGCTAGCTGGCAGAGGCTAGCTGGCCAGCCATCAGCACCTTTGCCTTACCTCAAAATCAATTGATTCTTCGTCGGTACCAGCAATGGTTTATTCTCCGCCTCATAGCACCGCCCACACAACATACTCAAA
>JAAUPS010000356.1 GCA_012033015.1 Phormidesmis sp. RL_2_1 | reverse complement strand
TTAACGATTATTTTTTAGGAAACACGGTTTATGACTATCTCCGATGGGATTCCCGCTGCCCAAGGCGGGCAAAGCCTCAGCGACAGCGTTTTAAACGCTGCTTTAAATAGCGAAAACGGCAGCGAAAACGGCAGCGAAAACGGCAAAAAAATCTCTGCCAGTCAGGTTCGCCCCGATCGTCAAACAAAGCATACCCCACCGCCATCCTGCCAGCTTTCTACCATTGATCCAACCAAAGACAACGGCCCCATGATGGACGCTGTGCGCACGATGCTGCTATCTGTTGGCGAAGATCCTGAGCGCGAAGGCTTACTCAAAACACCCCACCGTGTTGCTGAGGCCATGCGCTTTCTCACCCAAGGCTATGCGCAATCGCTCGAAACCATCGTCAACGATGCGATTTTTGACGAAGGCCATAACGAAATGGTGCTGGTGCGCGATATTAGCTTTTTTAGTTTATGTGAGCATCATATGTTGCCTTTTATGGGTCGTGCCCATGTGGCCTATATTCCCAATCAGCGTGTGGTCGGCTTAAGCAAGCTCGCCCGTATTGTTGAAATGTATGCCCGGAGGCTGCAGGTGCAAGAGCGGCTCAATCGTCAAATTGCAGAGGCCGTAGAAGAAGTGCTAGACCCTAAAGGTGTCGCGGTGGTGATGGAAGCAAGCCACATGTGCATGGCCATGCGCGGTGTGCAAAAGCCCGGTTCTTGGACGGTGACCAGTGCCATGGTGGGCGTATTTGATGAAGATGCTAAAACCCGTGAGGAGTTTTTGAGCTTGATTCGACATCAGCCAGGGTTTGCAAATTATTAGGATGGGCGATCGCAGCACAGGCCCAACCGTAAACTTAAAAAAACGCTCAATAAGGTTAGCTAAAGCAGCGAGATCTTTGCTCAGTAGCCCCTTCCATTTTGGGAAAACCAGCGATAGAGTTGTGAAGTCTGCTGATGACTTGCTGACCTTAATTCTTAAAATCCTGTTATGGCAACTACTACACCGATTTCGCCAGATCCGGCAACGCTGCCAGATGAAAGCGATGAATCATCTTTTGTCACACCCTACGTAGACGTGATTGAAACGGTCATTTCTAGCTTGGAGCAAGAAGGAACAGCCATGGTAAACCACTCAGAGAGCGGTTACTTGTGGAAGTTTCAGTACGGTACGGTGGATGTATATGTGCAGCTTTCCGGGGAATCGGACGATGATACACTAACCACCTGGTCGCCAGTGCACAAGCTACCGGTGCAGAACGAAGCTGCCATGATGCGCTATTTGCTCACGCTGAACTGTGGCAACACGTTTGAAGCCTGCTTTGGTTTGCTCGATCAAAGTGTGGTAGTGTTTGCCTCGCGTACGCTCAAAGATATTAACGCCAGCGAGATCTCACGGTTGATGACGATTGTTGCCTCAATTGCGGATGAAAATGACGAATTGCTGTTGAAAGATTATCCGGCAGCGTAGGGCTGATTCCCTCACAGGTCATACCGGGGCGCAAAATAACAGGCATAAATCACTCAATGATCTCGATGATCTCGATGACCTAAATGACTGAGACTTGATGACTGAGACTTGGCGGCTAATCCCACGCTACGACGGCACGGGCGCTGAGCAAATGGCCATAGATAGCTGGTTGCTCGATCAGCACATAAAGGGCTTACAGCCGCCGTGCTTACGGTTTTACACCTGGTTGGTACCTACGCTTTCTTTGGGCTATCACCAGCGCCAGTTTCCTGACTATTGGCACACGTTGCAGTGGCAAGGCCAACCGATAGCCCTTGTGCGTCGGCCAACGGGGGGTAGGGCTGTGCTACATCAGGGCGATCTGACCTATGCCTTGATCATGTCGGTGGCAAAAGGGTCTCGACGAGAAGTCTATCAACAGCTCTGCCAGTTTTTGATTGAAGGTTGGCAGCAGTTAGGCATAGCGCTGAGTTTTGGGGTTGCCGGACGGGGCTATATTCACAACCCTAACTGCTTTGGCACTGCAACAGCCGCTGATTTGGTGATGGAGAATGGTTACAAACTGATTGGTAGCGCTCAAGTTTATCGTCAGGGCTGTGTGTTGCAGCATGGCTCTATGCGGCTACAGCCTAAGGCCGAGTTGTTTGAGCAGGTATTTGGTGAAAAGATAGAACAGTCGGCTTTGCTGACAGTGTTGCGACCTTTGGCATCATTGATGGGCAGCGGTGATGAGGGTCTGTGCTATGAGGCGATTACGGCTGCTTTGGCTGAGGCGGCGAGTCAGTGTTTTGAGGTGGAGTTTGAGGTGCGATCGCTCACGCCAACAGAAATAAAAAGCGCAGTTGCCCATCATGATATGTCTGGCTATCGTTAGCACGGCTGATTTAACGGCTCTATAGCCAAGTAAGGATGCATTCCTACTTTGTCTTGGTGCGCATTCCTTATCTTGATGAGCATTCCTCAACCTCAGTTCGGCTGAAGCTGCAGACGGCAATGCCCATTCTAGGAGAAGTCCAGGCTTCTTCGGCTGATGGCAGTACGATTTGGAGCCATTGCCTTTGGTAGGGGTAGTGGCATTCCTGGAGACGAATTGCACTCTAAAGCGAAATTATCGAAGGGCATTTGATGAAAGACCATGTTCATATGTGCATCAGCATTCCACCCAAGTATGGGGTATCAGCAGTAGTGGGCTACGTGAAAGGAAAAAGTGCGATCGCGATTGCGCGTCAGTTTGAAGGAAAGCGCTGCACTCAGGCGCGTATATGAGTCACCACCAGAAAAACGTAGGGCTCATAAATGCCCCCATTGCTAGTGGATTTCTTTATTCGTTCTGCTGAGAATCGTCATTGGGTGGATGGAACCCACCTTGGAGCCACTGCTTTCGGGATTCTTGGATGAACTTGTCAGGTCGGCGGTCATCATTTAAATCCATTAAATCCATTCGCTGGCAGGTAGCTCGACCAATGGGTGTCAATCCAATAATGCACAATCCATCTGATGACCAGGTGAAATGGTCTGACCAAGTTTGAGTCCGAGGATTAAACAGTGGTGTTTCAAGTTCTGTTTGTGGATCTGCCCCGTACGTAAAGTTGTATCGCCTCTCATTACAACGCCGACAGGCCAATGCTAAGTTCTCAATCTCGTCTGTACCACCTAGTGAACGAGGTTGAATGTGATCAACTGACAATGGGGCCGTACTTAAGCGTTCTGGATAGTGGCAATATTCGCAATGGTATTGGGCTCGCTCACGAATCTGCGAAAGCAGTGATTTAGGCAGTGGCATTTGCCTGTGCTGCCATAGCAGCGTTGATGTAGCTAAAGATATTGTCTAGCTCACCAATCGTTTCTAATTCCATGACTTCATCCGGTTCCATGACTTCATCCGGTGTCAAGGCATCGGATTTCTTTTTGTCCAATAGCACCTGCATGCGATTCCCTAACTGCTCTGTGAATTTAAAGAGCGTTAAGTCATTAACTTTCTGAATGCAAATGCCATCAGGCAAGATGGCCGAGCGTCTGATTAGAGTGGCTGTCATCGCATCAGTCATGCCGGAAGCATCGTGAGACCATACCAACATACTAGCGGATGCCTTGAGTATATAGACTTGGGGCCTCGTGATGGCTCAGGCATTGTAAACAAAGGAAAGCTGGCATGGTTGGTCATACAAGGTCAGTTGGTGAAACATCCAATAAGCCTAAGCCAGGAACCTTAAACCATTGAAAAAACGACAATGGCACACCAACTTTGCAAACCTCTGTAGGCAGCTATTTTCTCAGCAGCTCGCGCTCAAATAGATTCTTTTCGAGCTTCAGGAACCACACTCTAGCGCCTTGTGACAAGACAAGGTGCCTTTAGTCATGCTGGCTAGACACTCATAAAACGAGCCGAAGCTGCGAGCAATCCGCTAAGATCTTTAGGCAGAAATTTATGCACAAACTTTTGAGTAAGGGCTTAAAGAGGGCGAACGACGGGTTCGAACCCGCGAATGGTGGAATCACAATCCACTGCCTTAACCACTTGGCCACGCTCGCCATGACTGGTAGGTTTTAATTCTCCAATCGGGCTCTAAGTATATCACCGTTTTTTATTCAACGCTAGTCCTTCTTGGCTAGTCATGCTTGACGATGGCGCTCTTGATATTGGTGCTCTTACATCTTGGTGCTCTTGAGAATGGCAGTGAGAATGGCAGTTAAGTTAACAATTGGGCATAACTCAAGTGTTGAGAGCCAAACGCTGATAACGGAGAGTAATGGCAAATCCGATTTTTGGGGCTTATCAAAAATGGGCATACTGGTATAGCTATCCAATGGCTGTCAGAGAGCCTAAGCGATTACAACACTATCGATCATACCTACAGCTTCTGTTGAGTGAGTTAGGCCAATAGTAATCGCTGGAAGCCTTGACTAGCAGCGGTGAGACCCTGCGTCGCTTGGCGGCGCTAAGGAATGCTCACCAAGACAGCGGTGAGACCCTGCGTCGCTGCGGCGCTAAGGAATGCTCACCAAGACAGCGGTCGAAGGAACCCTGAGGCG
>JAAUPS010000135.1 GCA_012033015.1 Phormidesmis sp. RL_2_1 | reverse complement strand
AGGGAAATAAATCGTATTTGCTAGATATATAGCGTGTGCCGGATGCATTTTGACTTTGCAAGTCGAGTTGCCTGTTGTCTTAATCACGGCTTGAACTGATGAGACTGTGCTCTGGGAAAGACATTTCTCGCTAGAATCGAACATTCGACTAACACTATCTCGACTAACACTATAGTGATGTACTGCAGGTGAGCCCAAACCTAATGGATAACAACGTAGAACCTATTCTCCTTGACTCGACAGACAAAGGCGCGGTGGAAGATTTGGTGATGTCTCTCATTGGGAGTGGCTCTACTGAGTACACCGTTCTAAATGAGCACCAAGAGGACATCACCGCCGAAATCAAACAGCTCGTATCACTCAAGCGCAGAATGCTCAAAGGCTGATGGTCTCAGAACAGTAGAACTCATTCAAACAGTGCCCGTAAAAGCAAAAATCCGTGCAGTCGGACAGGAGCTATTGGTCATAGCTATTGGTCATAGTGGCGTAACTGAGATAGTGAGCCGCTGATAGCATAGTGAGCCGCTGCTAGCACATTCCTCACAAAGGCTTTGGCTGATAAGTAATTGCGATCGCATTAACCCGCCGCTCTACGCAATTCTACGGTTACAATTTTACGGTTAACCGCTTGACAGCGCTACTGTGCCAGCACCGTCATCACTATCCAGCACCGTCATCACTATCCAGCACCGTCATCACTAAGCACCGTCATGGTTTCAGCCAGCCTGCTGAACCTCAGCCAAGCGACCAACAAAGCTATAAAAGCTATAACAAAGCTATATAGCGACTGCGTCCTATCACTTCTTACCTCTTCGTCAGCACAGCCATGACAGCTTCCCTGCTCAACCACCGCTATCGCATTTTTCAATCATTGGGTGAAGGGGGCTTTGGCAAAACGTTCTTGGCAGTAGATACGCAAATGCCCTCACAACGGCAGTGCGTGATCAAGCAGCTCAAGCCGATGAGCAACCGCCCTGAAGTGTTTGCACTGGTTCAACAGCGGTTTTCCCGTGAGGCGGCCGTACTGGAAGCAGTGGGCAAAGGCCATAGCCAAATTCCTGATCTCTACGCTTACTTTGCCGAAGGTGACAAGTTTTACCTTGTACAGGAGTGGGTTGAAGGCCAGCCTTTGAGCGCCATGGTACAAAATCCTTGGCCGGAAGAAAAAGTGAGGTCTTTTTTAGCAGGCGCGCTGAGTGCACTGGCCCATATCCACAGCCAAAACATTATCCATCGCGATATCAAACCAGACAATATCATTTTGCGGCAGGCTGATAACCTACCCTGTTTGATTGACTTTGGCGCAGTCAAAGAACTCATGAGTACGGCAGTCGGCACTGACGGTTCGCAGAACAATTCTTTAGTCATTGGCACACCTGGATTCATGCCGCCTGAACAGGCTGCGGGGCGACCGGTTTTTGCTAGCGATCTCTATAGCTTAGGGATGACGGCAATTTATTTGCTCACGGCGCGATCGCCCAACGAACTCCCCACCGATAGCCAACATGGAAAAGTGCTCTGGCAACAGTTTGCGCCCAAGGTCAGTGAGCCGCTGGCCCATATCCTTACTCAAGCGATTCATCCGTATCCCCAAAACCGCTATGCCGTCGCCAATGATATGCTGAGGGCGCTAGCACCGTTACTCGGCCATCCGATCGGCCATCTCCCTGGCCATCCGACGGGTCAGCCCACAGAACCTCTTGCCAACCCCTTATCAGCGGCTGTGCCCATAGCGCTTACCACTCAGAGCGTAGGCAGTGCATCTGAGCTAACGACCGTGGCCATCTCACCGGCTGTTCCTCCTACTGGCTTGGCGCCTACCGGCTCAACTGCGGCCACCTCTGCTGCTGCTAGAGCGCTCCAGCCAAAGATGGCCGCAACGACGGCCCTGCCTTGGAAACAGATCGGCTTAGGTCTGGGAGCATTGCTGCTAGGTGCTGGTATATGGGCGGGTGTACGGCCCCAACTTTCTTTTAACAGCGATTCTTCCAATGCGGGTGTGGTGAATCCCAAAGCGGCGATCGCCGATCTGGAAAAGCAGGTTGCAGCTAATCCCCAAGATGCCTCAACGCAGGTTAATTTGGCCGATGCTTACCGGGAAGTAGGCGAGTACGATCAGGCTTTAGCCCAGCTTGATCCACTTTTGGCCACAGAGCCAACCAATGTTGCGGCGCTCATTTCTCAGGGTAAGGTGCAGTTTGTCAAAGGCAACTATGCAGATGCGATCGCCAACTTCACCCAAGCCCATGAGCAAGATGGCCAAAGCGCCACAGCGTTGATTGAACGCGGCAACGCTCATTACGAAACCGGTGAATACGACAAGGCCGTAGATGACTATCGCAGTGCCTTACGTATCGATGCTCAAAACGGCCAAGCATACCGCGAGTGGTCGGCGGTTAATGTGGTACAAGGCAATACCCAAGAAGCGCTACAAACCTAGATCTGGCCATTCAAAACGACCCTAATGCGATTTCGGCCTATACCAACCGAGGCAGCCGACGCGCCGAACTAGGTGATCAAACAGGTGCTGCCGAAGATTGGGCAAAAGCCAGTAGTATGACCGCTCAAACGGCTGATGAATTTGCCAGCCGAGGCTTTGCCAAATCTCGCATGGGCAACAAAACCGGCGCAGTAGATGACTACAATCAAGCGTTGATTATTAACCCCAATCACGTCCGTTCGCTGATCAACCGAGCTTACAATTTTTACGAATCCGGCGAAAAAGAACAGGCCCTGACCACGCTTGAAAAGCACTGGCGGTGAATCCCCACGCGGTGACGGGGTTGATTTTAAAAGGTGAGATTCAAGCCTTTAGTAATCCAGCCGATTGGGAGGGTGCGATCGCAGCCTACAGCCAAGCCCTCAAGGTCAACCCCAACGATCCAGATGTGCTCAACAACCGCTGCTCGGCCTACTTTGCCACCGATCAGTTAGATTTAGCCCTAGCAGATTGCAATCGAGGGCTGCAAATTAATCCTCGCAGCCCTGCCCTTTATGTGGGGCGCGGCAACATTCGTCTCCAACAAGAAAACTACGACGGCGCTATTCAAGACTATAGCCGCACCCTAGAGCTTGAAGACGAAGTCGGCGGCAATCCACGGCGACAAGCCACCGCCTATTCCAATCGAGCCAGCGCCCTCATGCAGGTACAAGATATCAACGGAGCACTCTCTGATCTGAACAAAGCGCTAGAAATCAACCCCGATGATCCGGCTGATCTCTACAAACGCGGCCTCGTCAAAGTTGCCCTAGAAGACCGTGAGGGTGGGGCAGTAGACCTGCGTCAAGCTGCCGATTTCTATATCAAAGCGGGGCGCACCGACAGCCATCAAGAGGTGATAGCGATGATCGAGCAGCTTGGGCTGTAACACCGGCCTAGGCATACTGGCTCTGGCCCACCTGCTTTGGAAGCCTCTGCGCCCTTGTTCATGTGACATTGATCTCATCAGGTGCCAGACATGTGATAATCACAGCGCCCTATATCTGATGCAGCTTTAATAAAAAGCTTTGCCCATGCAAGTAATCGACTGGCTGATTGTGATTGGCTATCTCATCTTGACGATGGGGTTAGGCGTGTATCTTTCTGGCAGAGCCTCAGGCAGCTTAGTCGATTTTTTTGTGTCGGGGCGATCGCTGCCTTGGTGGCTAGCGGGAACCAGCATGGCCGCGACCACCTTCTCTATCGATACACCGCTTTATGTTGCAGGGATCGTGGGCACGCAGGGAATCGCTGGCAACTGGCAGTGGTGGAGTTTTGGCATTGCCCATGTGGTGATGATTTATATTTTTGCGCGGCTGTGGCGACGCGCTGAAATTGTCACCGATGCTGAACTGACTGAAATTCGCTATGGGGGCAAAACAGCCGCTGCACTGCGGGGCATCAAGGCTTTTTTGTTCGCTGTGATGATCAACTGTATCGGCATTGGCTATGCCATGTTAGCCGTGGTCAAGGTGATTGATGCTTTGCAGCTTTGGGAAAGTGCGGGTGTCGGCCCCGATGACGGCAACATCAAGCTCTGGAGTGTCATTGGCATTAGCGTGCTCGTGCTGATTTACACCGGGTTTTCGGGGCTGTGGGGTGTCGTGGTGACGGACTTTTTTCAGTTTTTCTTAGGGTTGCTAGGCGCTTTTATCGTCGCGATCGCAGCCGTTAACTCTGTCGGTGGCGTGCGATCGCTGGTGGCACAATTCACCAGCGCCACCCATCCTACAATGCTCAGCTTCGTACCCTTCACTTGGAACGGTGGCTTTAGCTTTGAGTGGAGCACCTTAGCAGGCATTCCCAGCAGTACCTTTTTAGCCTACGTGGGCTTACAGTGGTGGTCATTTCGGCGCAGCGATGGTGGCGGCGAATTCGTCCAAAGACTCGCCGCTGCCAAAACCGAAGCCGAAGCCGAAAAAGCCGCTTGGTTTTTCAACCTGCTCAACTACGTTGTCCGCACATGGCCTTGGATTGTCGTAGCGCTGGCGGCTGTGGTGCTCTATCCCGATTTGGATGACCGTGAACTCGGCTATCCCAAACTCATGCTCGACTTTCTGCCTCCGGCTGTTTTAGGGTTAGTCGTCGCCTCCTTAATCGCCGCCTTCATGAGCACCGTCTCCACCCAAATCAACTGGGGCGCATCATACCTCACCAACGATATCTACCGGCGATTTTCAAACCCGCAGCCACGCAAGCTGAACTGGTCAACGCGGGAAGACTCGCCTCTGTGATCATCACAGCCTTAGGCGCAGCCGTCGCCTTTCAAATCAACAGCATTGTAGAAATCTTTGGGCTGATGATCGCCATTGGTTCTGGGCCAGGTGCCGTTTTAATTCTGCGCTGGTTCTGGTGGCGAATCAATGCTGCAGCCGAACTAGCGGCTATGGTGAGCGGATTTGTCGTAGGCATTTTTACCAGCGTTGTGCCTGGCTTAATCACCCGAGGATGGTTACCTGCCAATACGCCCGTATTGTCTTTTAGCGACGCTGGTCAACAACTGTTGATCATCACGAGTATCACAACCATTGTATGGATAGTGGTGATGCTGATAACGCCACCAGAATCCGATGACACCCTGAATGAATTCTACCGGCGAGTGCGCCCCGGCGGCCCCGGCTGGCGGCCCCAACAACAGGCCACTGGCTTAATGCCCAAGCAAAATCTAGCCTTAGATAGCCAACGGGTCGTTGCTGCAGCCTTGCTACTCTTCGGCAGCATGTTTACGGTGGGTGGTTTTCTACTGTTTCAATCTTTCACCGGTTGGCTATCGTTAATCTTGGCAATTGGCGGCGGCTATTGGCTGCAACATCTGAATAAGCAGCCCCTATTTCCCATGGCCCGCCCAGGAACAGAAGACGGCTAAAAAGAAGACGGCTAAAAAGAATTAACAAGAATTCAGCACCTTAATCCTCAGCGCTGCAATCCAGTCATACAACACCCCAGTCATACAACACCCCAGTCCTATAACCAGTACTATAAAAAGAGACCTCTACATCTTACTTACACCACATCGCCATGGGTTTCTTCCGGCAATACATTGCACCGCTACTTATCGTCCTGATGTTTGCAGTGGCGCTAGTCGCTGTGAGCGCTCGCATTTTTCTCCCTAGCGATATGATGGCACCGGCTCCTATCACTGAGCCAGTATCCATGATTCGGCAGGCATTGATAGTCTTTTCGTGACGGGTCACTTCCCGATTGAAAATTATTCTTTAGAGACGGGCTCCTCGTTGCAGCGGGCTCGCCTCGTCAAGTTTATGCAAAGGGCTTACCGTGAAATGGGCTACGAGCAAGTCGGTGCACACTTAGCCGACACGGTAGAGCGGCACCTTTCTCAGCAGTCTCAGCTTTGGTGGCTCATCGATGGCCAAGCAGCGACGCTACCTGTTGGGCTACCGGGAATTCATCATCGGGAGCCGGTTGGTTGCCTCTGGCTCGGTGAAGCGGTCGATCAGCGCAATGGACAAAAGCAGGCTTACGTTTTTTGCTATACGTTGCACCTGCCCATCGTTGCCAAGGACTCGGCACAGCACTCATGTGTCATGCCCAACTGTGGGCTAAGCAACAGGGCTACCGCCATATCGGCTTACAAGTTTTTGAAGAGAATGTGGCGGCGATCAGGCTATATCGTAAGCTGGGCTACCAATCTCAAGCGCAGTGGATGTCTTTGCCAATAGAACTATAGCGTGTGCCGGATGCGCGCGTCGCTTGGCCTGTTGTCCTGTAGAGGCTTCAGCCAGCGTGCCGTACCTCAGCCAAGCGACCAAAGCTATATTGGGCTGATTTATTTTGAGGGACAGGTTTAGAGGGGCAGGTAACACATCTCTAGCGATAATTTTGAAACTGTAGTGCCATGGGCCAGTCTTCGGCTTTAATCAGGGCGATCGCCGCTTGTAAGTCGTCTTTATCTTTGGCTGATACTCGCACCGAATCGCCTTGAATGGATGCTTGCACCTTCTTAAGATTGTCTTTGATCAGCTTAGAGATTTTCTTGGCATCTTCCTTTTCAATCCCTTTTTTAGCTTAATTTCCTGCCTGACTCGGCTACCGCTAGCGGCGTCTATCTCACCAAAGTCAAAAATTTTCATCGACAAATTACGCTTAGCAGCTTTGGTTTGCATCACCACATGCACTGCCCGCAAGGTCATGTCGCTGTCGGTTTCCACGGCGATGCTGTCTTCTTTTAAGTCTAAGGTCGTTTTTGTATCTTTTAGGTCGTAGCGGCTTTTTACTTCGCGACGAGTTTGATCTAGGGCATTGACCAGCTCTTGGCGATCAAAATCACTAACCACATCAAAAGAGTAAGTAGAGGACATAAGCAAAGGTGTAAATTCGAACGACTGGCTGCGTAGTTGAATAATAATAAATTTTAGCTAAGCTGGTTTAGCCAAGCTAGCTAGGGCCAGCCCAATTAACCTGCCCATAGGCTAACCTGCCCATAGGCAAGCTAACTAAAGGCCGCTTGGCAACTGTGGAAGTACAGCGTAAAAATGCTGCCCATGCTGATGGCCCAAGAGAGCGATCGCAACACCGGCACGTTCACAATATAAAACAGCGAATAGGTCATCCGAGAGGCCAGATAAATCGCCGCAGTCGTGACCACTTGCTCGGGCGCTAACCCAACGACAAACCCCATCAGCGCTGCCGGAGCATACAGAGAAAAAGACTCAAATGAATTTTGGTGTGCCCATGTGGCCCGCTGCGCATAGTCAGGCAGCTTATCAAACATGGCCCTAGGTGCACCCATGTCATAGCCTACCTGCATCCGGCCAAAGCCCACCGCACAGTAGGGCAGGTATATGAGGATAGCTGCGATCGCAACGCTCCAGAGCAGCACATTTGCAGGACTGACAAAGGCAGACAACACCGGTAGAGAATAGACCATATCCACAAAAAAACGAGCCTAATCGAAATAAAAGAGCGTCACAATCTTCCGCTGATCTTCCGCATCTTGGCAGGTCTTCAGCAGCGTTTGGCTGTCGTGAAATGCAAAACAAATCAACTGCTGACAACGACTAATAATTTCTGCATTGCACATCGCACTTGCATCCGCTAACGGCAGCATGTCATTGGCCGCATTCTCCACCAAATTGGTGACCAAATCGAGCTGCTCGCGAGACTCACGGGGCTGTTTCTTTAAGCTCTGCGGTAAAATCACCGTGAGCAAATTCGGATCGGCCTTCATCGCCCCCCGAATCGCTGCAGAATTTGTTCCCGTTGCCCCGGAGGTGATCAAACGGTTGCCCCCCAATACCAGGGCATAGCTCATCAGCTCAATCAACCGCTGATGAGTAATCGGTACATGGCGTGAGCCCAAAATAGCGATCCGCTTAGAGCCAGACTGCTGGATAGTGGCCAGCTCTTGCAAAAATCGTCTACCTTAACCGAATCCAGTGGATTTTCGACGGACTGACTCAAGGGCTATCCTCAATGACTATGGGAGCATAACGAATAGAAAGATTGTGCAATTTTACCAAAACCTTGAGAGTTCGCACAAAAGTCTCACTTTGGCTCGCTTCGGCCACTTGATCAGGCTTGCTGTAAGCCTGATCAAGCGGTCATCGCGGGGGTTAAACCCAAAGCAGCCATCATCCGCTCAGTCTCAAAATGCTGCGCCATCAGGTGTCCAATACACTCAACTTTGATCGGCTCATGCAACCGCACTTGGTCAAATGCCTGCTCAATAAATTCCACCGTCGTCAGCGTGTCTAAATCGACCGAAAGAATGGGCACTTCCAAATCATGGGCACGCGCTAACACATCAGCACGGGGAGATAATCGGCCAGTGAGCACCAGGCACTGGGTAGAACTTTCCAAAGCGGCCATTTGGATGTCGAAGCGATCGCCCCCGGTGACAACCACCATATTGTGTGCCTGGTTGAAATATTTGAGCGCTGAATTTGCATTCATCGCCCCAATCGAGATTTCTTCCACCATGATTTGATCGATGCGACCTGGGTTATGCAGCAGCTCCGCATTGAGATGGTGTACTAGCGCCTCTACACTGACACTTCGCATAATCGCCGTGCGCGGCAAAATGGCAAATATCTTAATATCATGACGTTCCAAATAGGCTTTGACCGGATTCATCGCATCTGCCATGAGCTGCTCGGGAACATCGTTGATCACAACTCCCAAAAGTTGACGGCCCAGCCTTTTCTTCGCAGCCAACAGCTTATCCACTACCAACGACGAATGATACCGCGCACCAAATCACCGAAGCATCGCTCATTTGCGCCATTTCCGGCAGTGATAAACCAAATAGCGTCCCCTCTTCCAAATTGCCAGGGCCTTCAATTAGCAAAATATCTTCGCCTTGACTCGCCAGCACGCTCTCCATATCTTCATGACGATAAATCAGCTTTTCTGTCGAAAGCTGTTGGGTGATCGTCTCTGCATCTAAAGAGAAAAGCGTCGGTTTTACCCTATCTGCACCGAGCTTGAGCGTGCTGCTAATAAAGCGAACATCTTCATCGAGAGCATCGTCCCCCTCGCTAGGACAAGTCCCAATCGGTTTAGCATAGGCAATATCAAAGCCATGCGATCGCAACTGCAATGCCAACCCTAAAACAGTGGCTGACTTTCCGCTGTAAGATTCAACTGAGCCAATGAGCAAATGTTTAGACGAGCGAGTCGATGATATTCGGCTTGATGATTGGGACACGCCCTAACTCCTTGCAACAATAGCGTTGGCTACATATGGCCATATCATCTGGCCGTATCTCAGATCAGCGCCACCTCAAAAAAGCATGAACACCGGCTGGCTCAGACCTGATTTAACTTAAATCATTCTGCCACGTAATCCTACGGAGATGGCACTCGAAAATGAAAAGCGCCAGCCCAATCCAATGTTTTTGGACTCGACTGACGCTTGAGCATCTAAGTTTTTTAAGCGATCCCGCTTCTCTATTCGTCCATACGTAAAAGCTTGCGATAAAAACCTTTGTCAAAATCTGGTGTCTTATTTTGATTCATGGCAACGACCACACTGATCAAAAAGTCCACAAACTGGTGCGTTTCCATCGTCACCTCGTAGGTTAAGTCAGCGTCACCATCAAACTGCATGATGCATCGAGTCAGATCAGCGGGCAACACAGACACATTCCAAGTGGCCAGAAAAGAAATGCTACTCGTGCCCTCAATGGTCCGCTCGCCCTCAACATTGCCTTGTTTATAAAGGCCCAAGGCATAGGGGAGGGCATTGCGCTTTTTGCCCTGATAATAGGGCAAATACACGCTCGCTTCGGGTTTCGTCGCAGGGGTAATAGATTCAAGAGACATGATGGCTTTGAGGATGCGGCTGTAAGAGTTTTGATGCACTGTTGTGATGCATTCCCAGAATTCCCCGCTGCCAAGCAAGTTGACCATACCCTGACCATCGGGCGATGGCCATCAATCTTGCTGATTAGAAAATTGGTATGCCCCCCAAAAAGATAGCAAAACAGCACAGCACAGCAATACCGGCAGCGTATACCAAGGAAACTCACTCAAAGGTTTGTAGGCACAAGCTCTGAGCCCAAGTGTGGTGTAGGTCAGTGGCAGCGCATAGACAATGGGCTTGAGGGCAACAGGGAGCGTGGTCGGATCAAAAAACGTCCCCCCTAAAAACGACATGGGCACAATCAAAAAGTTATTGAATAGCCCAACACTCTCTAGCGATTTCACATTGAGACCAACAATCACACCAAGGCCCGCAAAAACGGCACAGTTTAAGATGACCAGCAGAAAAAACAAAGGATTAAGAAAACTCCAAACTTTGCCCGTAAATAGGACAGCCACCAAAATAACAGCCGCAGCCGTCATCATCCCCCGTACAATTCCGGCCATCATTTTGCCTAAGTGCAAAGCCAAGGATGAATCGGATACAGCAGCATTTCTTCAAAGGTTTTAGAAAATAACCGCTCGCCGCAGATCGAGAAGGTTGTGCCGCCAAAGCTAATCACCATAGAAGAGAGCGCTACCATCCCTGGCAAGATGAATTCTAAGTAGGTATCTCCAGCCGTAGGGGTGCTGATGCGATCTAAAGAGCTGCCTAAGCCGAGCCCAAACGCCAGAATGTAGATTAATGGGGAAACCAAACCCGAGGCCGCAACTTGAGGAATGCGTACTCGCAAGTCTAGCCAGTCGCCCCAAAAAACGGTTATGGAGTCTGCTATTAGGGTTCTTATCGGAGTTCTTGGGGCCTTAAATGCCTTGTCGTATGATGTTTTCACAAAAAAAGACAGTCAGTATATTTTGTAGCCTTAGCGTTGTTGAAGCTTTAGCGTCGAGCCCGAGCAGCTAAAACTTCAATAAGGTATTTTTCTACTTTCTATTGTGCCGCTATCCGAGCAAATGACCTAACTTCTTCGGCTAACTTCTTGCCTGAGAAGACACATCACCCGACAGACGATGCCAAGGTGTCAAATCGCTCAAAAAGAGGCCAGGTTTGTGCTACTTGGCCCGTTGCCCTGTAGGGGCGCTAAGGAATGCTCACCAAGACAAGGAATGCTCACCAAGACAGCGGTGAGACCCTGCGTCGTCGTATTGAAAACCTAGATCGCAGCGTCCTAGGCAAATTTACGGTAATGGTTGGCCAAAAGGAATTGGCGTAGGCCAGCGGCTTGCATTAGCAGGGGTCACTCGCTCATCTGGGGTATTGATATCGAGCACCGGAGCCGTTCCAGGTACAGCCACAGGAGGTGCAGTGGTATTTTCGTCAGTGGGGATCGCAGAGGCTGCGGCCATATCTCCTGCCGACAGCACAGAGGATGCTGTCGCCGCCGATACTACCGGCAACTCAGGCTGATCTGGTGCAACCGCCGTGACAGCGGGCTCAGACTCATTGACAACCACAGGTGGCTCAGGGAAAACAGATGGAGATGGAGATGGTGAGCCACCCAAATCTCCCAGAAAAGGCGGCTCAAGCGGCATTTCTGCATCAGCACCTGGATCAGCAGTGGCCGCTTGATCTGGGCTGGCTGCAACGGCTTGATCTGGCACGGGCTGATCTGGCGCTGGGGCCTCTGCCACGGGCGGGGCTACTGGTGGCGTCGCTACCACAGGTGTTGCTTGGCTGGATAGATCTTCGATTAACGCAGCTTCTGCGCTAGCTTCGACCGGCAATTCTGCTGGCGGCGGGGGTTCTGGCGTAGCCTCTGGCATGGGTACTGTCGGCGTAGACGCTGCAGGCGCCGTAGAGGTTATGGACGGCACAGTTACAGATGGACTAGCAGAGGGCACAGTCACAGACTCATCAGTCCAAGGGACGGCAGGCGCGAGCACAGGTAAGTCAGGAAAGTCTGGAGCCTGAGCGACTTGAGAGGTAGGCGGCTCTACCTGCAGGCTCTCTGCCGACGCGCCAAGACTGGGTAAATCGCCCAAGTCGCTTGCTCCGGTGGGCGTTACTGTCATAGTGGCTGCTACGCTCGGTTTTTCTGCCATGCTCGGTTCTTCTGCCATGCTCGCTTCTGCCGTGCTAGGGCTAGTCCTTGCGAGTAAAACAGGGCGAAGTTGCCACTGCTGCGTAGCTTGAGCGGCAGATAAGTTGGGCAGTTCGTCAGCTACAACCATGGGGGTTACTTGTTGCGATTCGGCTAGCACGGTGCCGGGGACAAATTCCACGACCATCCAAACCGTTTCTGGCGTCGGCTGAGTCAGTACAATACTTTCGACCACACCATCGCTGACGTTTTGTCCAGCAATGTCGCCTATTTGCGTATCTGGAATCTCCAGCAAAAGTTGGTTGGGGGCAATGACTGAAACGGAGGGCATGATCGAGGCAGGTAACACGAGATTGAGCGATCGCGTTTGCGAATCATAGTCCCACTCCGTTAGCTCAGCCGCCACAGCAGGCGTTATCGGCACAGTCAGCGTCCCTAAAGAGGTCAGCGCCGAGGCCGCCATCATAGCTAGCCATCGCAAACGCCATCGCTGAGGGCCACGATGCTGAGGGCCACGATGCTGAGGGCCACGATGCTGAGGGCCATAGTGCTCAGGGCCACAGTGAGGAAAACTACCGTCCAGACGACTGCAGTTAAGAAGACCGTTACCTGCTTGCTCAACCATGAGACACGCTTCCATCAATCAAATTTAATGAAAGGATACGCCAAATCTCCAGTTTGAGATACGTATTTTTTCAGAATATCGTTATCTTTTCTCCCAAAAGATCGCGATATTCTCGCTGTGTATTCGTCATGATAGAAAGGGCATCGGTTTTCGGATTCGCTCACGGATGCTGCCGCCCAACTTGAACTATCCCAACTTGAACTATATCGCTGCGATCGCATGGAACTCCACGATTTTTTCCTTCTTATCCTTTTACTGAGTCCTGGTCTAATCCTTTCCGTAGTGGTCATGGCTGGTATGAGCGCAGGAGGCTAACCCCATGGTCAGAACTGAATCCACAATGTTACCGTTGGGCACCGCTGCCCCGCCATTCACCTTAGAAGATGTCGTTTCAGGCAAGACCTTTTCTCTCGATACGTTCCACGGGAAAAAAGGACTGCTGATCATGTTTATTTGCCAACATTGTCCCTTTGTGATCCATGTTGAGCAAGCACTCGGCCAAATTGGACAAGACTACATACCCCAGGAATTGGGCATTTTGGCCATCAGCGCCAATAGCATCGAAACCCATCCTCAAGATAGCCCTGACAATATGCGCGCGCAGGTTAAGCGGGCCAACTTCAACTTCCCCTATGCCTACGACGCCACTCAAGAGGTGGCCAAAAGCTATACGGCTGCCTGCACACCCGACTTCTTTTTGTTCGATGAAAGCTTTAAACTGGTCTATCGCGGTCAGCTAGACGACAGCCGCCCCGGCAATGATAAGCCTGTTACCGGCGCAGATCTGAGAGCCGCCATCGAGCAAGTGTTGGCTGGAGAACCCATACCGGAAACGCAAATGCCCAGCATCGGCTGCAATATTAAATGGGCACCCGGCAAAGAACCGGCTTATTTCGGCGCTTAAGAATTTCGGCGCTCGAAGATGGTTGAGGAGAGGATGGTTGAAAATTATAGACCAGTAATCTTTCTCTTCACTCTTGCTCTGCGGGCATCTCCATTGAGGCATTTCTGGATGGTCAGAACACCTAAGGTAAAAACGAAGGTAAAACCTCACACGGCCCATCTTCTGCATCATACATAGCAGGCAGAGATTGGGCTGTAGCCGTAGATGACCACAGTTGCAAATACGCGTCCACAATAGCGACTATAGCCGCCGCCGGATCGGCCATGTTGTGCCCATTTTGATAAACCTGAAGCTGTGCTCGCAAGGCTTGCGGCATGTTAATCGTCAGCGTCTGCATACAAGATTTTCCCCTAACAAAATATTTTTCCCTATAGCTTCTGTCGAGTTTAGTTTAGGACAATAGTAATTGCTAGAAGCCTTGACTAGCAGCAGCTCACTCACCAAGACAGCGGTGAGACCCTGCGTCGTCGTACGGCGCTAAGGAAAGCTCACCAAGACAAAGTCAGAATACATCCTTTACTTTGCTATAACACGGTATTCATCTATAGCGTTCGCTACATAGCGCCATTGCATCTGGCGATTGCGAGATAAAACCCATCTTAATTGCGCCCCAAACAGTCGGCCCAAATACTTGTCTACAGCGGCAAATTAGCCCTAGGGTCGAACCGCTCAATATTTTTTAGCTCTTGATAGAGTGCTT
>JAAUPS010000134.1 GCA_012033015.1 Phormidesmis sp. RL_2_1 | reverse complement strand
ATTGTGCGCTAGTGGCTGTGTCCATGCTGTCAATATTGGCTAAGTCTTCGTACAGCTTTTGCAGCGGAATGTGCTGCTGGGACTTTTTAGCGGTAGCCGGGGGCACATTATTGAGTCTTTCAGGCATGGTGTAATTTTCCTGTAGATATTCAAATCAAGATTCAAATCGTTCAAATCGTCGATATTCTAACCAGAAAACGCATTTCCTACGGAGATTTAATCTTCTGAATTGTTTGAATGTTGACGTTCGCCGCTTATTCGGCATTGTGGCCTGTTTGACGAAGATAGTTGGCAGGTTGCTATGAAGATTTACAGAGCAGCATAATAGAAAATTTTTTCTTTGTATTTCTTAAAAAGAAAATTGGGAAATTAAGGTCAAAATCAAGGCAGCGCGTAGTGCCGTCTTAGCCCAAAATATTAGCCCACAATATACAACGGTTCTAGCGATTACTCATGGCGTGAGCTGAGTCGCCAAAGCTTATAAGCTACAGCTAAAAGCTACAGCTAAAAGCTAAAGTCAAAAGCTAAGCGCCTTTGCAAGGGCCAAAAGGAAAACTGCCTAAAAGACTGCCTAAAAGAAAGTTCAAGGAACGTTAGGAAAACGTATGTTGCTATCGCCTCAAGAGAAAGATAAGCTGCTGATTTTTACAGCGGCATTGGTGGCTGAAAGAAGAAAAAATAGAGGGCTAAAACTGAACTATCCAGAAGCGGTCGCCTATATTTCGGCGGCCATTATGGAAGGGGCTAGGGATGGCAAAACGGTGAGTGAGCTGATGAGTGAAGGGACAACGTTGCTTAAATGTGAAGATGTTATGGAAGGCATTCCGGAGATGGTGCATGAGGTACAGGTTGAGGCCACCTTTCCCGATGGTACGAAACTGGTCACAGTGCACAATCCGATTATGGGTTGATGGGGAAGGTTTTGATGAAGACGATGTGTTTAAGCCATCGAGCCATCATTAAACACATCATTCAATAAACACATCATTAAACAATTGACAGCCCTAAACAATTGACAGCCCTAAACAATTGACAGCCCTGTATGGCTCACGTGTAGCTATGTATCTTGACAGCGTATATTGACAGCGTATCTTGACAGCCATGTATAAAGACAATCCAATCGAGTCGATCCCTTTAGTGCCTGGGCAAATCATTCCTGGTGGTTCAGAGCTGATCGAACTTAATGCTAGCCGCGAGCCCATTACGATAGTGGTGAGTAATGTGGGCGATCGCCCGATCCAGGTGGGTTCTCATTTTCATTTTTATGAGGTGAATGGGGGATTGCGCTTTGATCGCGATCGCACCAAAAAAATGCGCCTAAACATCACGGCTGGAACTGCCGTTCGTTTTGAACCCGGTGACGAAAAAGAAGTTGAGCTAGTGCCCTATGGTGGCAGCCAAGAGATCTATGGTTTTAACGGCCAATACAACGGGGCGCAACTCAAAGAATAAATCGCGAATAGGGATAAAAGCAATGGCAAAATCAGCAGCCCGACTCGGTATTGGGGGGCCAGTGGGTAGCGGCAAAACCGCCCTGATAGAAGGCATTGTGCCGATATTGATGGCCCAAGGCGTTGAGGTTGCCGTCGTCACCAATGACCTGCTGACCACCGAAGACGCCGACCGACTCAAACGCAAGGCGTTGCTCCCCCCTGGTCGTGTGATTGGCGTCGAGACCGGGAGTTGCCCGCACACTGCCATCCGCGAAGATCCGACGATGAATCAGCTCGCTGTGCAGGACTTGGAGCTGTTGTTTCCTCAGCTAGACTTGATTTTGATTGAAAGTGGCGGTGACAATTTAGCCTCTACCTTCAGTTACGAACTCGTAGATGCCTATATGTTTGTGATTGATGTGGGTGCAGGCGATGATATTCCGCGTAAAAACGGGCCAGGATTTGTGCAATCCGACTTAGCGGTCGTCAATAAGATAGATATTGCGCCTTATGTCGGCGCTGATCTAGATGTGATGCGGCTAGAGTCTGAGCAATACCGGCAAGGGAAGCCGGTGGTATACACCAACTGTAAAACCTCGGAAGGTCTTGAAGAGGTGGTTGCTTTTATCCAAAGGACGTTGTTGTTTTCACCAGCAGTATCAGTGAGCAATTCGGCGAATAATTCGATGAGCAATGCTGTTGGCTCCTGAATCTTGTGATAGAAGAGACGTGGTAAGAGAGCGTGCTGTGATTCAAGAGAAGCCTGCTGTAGGTCATGCTTCACCCTATCAGTTGGCGTTAAAGCTAGCCTGTAACCATGCGGGCAAAACAATTCTCCAGCACCGTTATATGGCCTACCCCTTGAGCATTTCGCCAATTTTTCGGCTTGAGGCAAACGGCGCTGTAGCCGCCTCCCAACGCGCTTATCTCTATCGGATGAATACCTCGCCTGGATTGTTGGCAGATGACGCCATTGGTGTCTCGTTACAGCTTGCAGCGGGCAGTCAGCTTTACCTGGCTGATCAATCGGCGATGAAGGTACACACCATGCCGCAAACAGACACTCAGGCGACACTAACCTACGACATTGAGCTGGCAGCAGAGGCGACGCTCGAATTTTTACCGGAGCCGTTGATTTTGTTTGCAGATGCAGCGCTGACTCAAACAACAGAAATTACGCTACATCCTACGGCTGGTTTGAGCTGGGGAGAGATTATTTTACCTGGGCGCTTGGCTAGAGGTGAGGTGTATGCGTTTCGCCACTATCGGAATCGAATGAGGGTGAAATCACCTGCGCAAAAGCTGTGGTTTGTCGAATCTATGAATTTGTTGGGGAAAGACAATCGGTTTGCAGCGACTGATTTATTTGCCGGGAGGTCAGGTCGTTCGGTATTAGGGACGCTGGTTTTGGTGCTGCCCGAGGCCATCGCTAGTGCCTCAAACCTGTCCCAACTAGAGGCTGAAATTGAGACATTGGCTGAACAGACCGCCGGTGCAGTAGCGTTAGCGAGTTCAACGTTGCCGGGAGACAGGGGCTTATTTGTGCGGGCAATTTCCAGTACGACTCGTGAGTTACACGCTTGCTTTAAAGCGGCTTTAAACTGTGTTCGTCGGTTGAGAAATCAAGCACAATTACCGTATTCTTTGTAGGCTAATCTTATGGTCTGTCGGCTAATGAGGTCACGATGACAAATTCTTTGCCAGCATCCTGGATTGAAGCAGATGCCCAACAGCCCACTCATCCGCAGCAGTCCACTGATCCGCAGCAGTCCATAGCGCTCGCTGACAATATAGCGCTCGCTGACACCTATTTGGGGAATGTCAGGGATAGTGCTGAGCTGGCTTTGCAGGTCGCTCAGGCTCAGCAGAATGGTGAGTGTTGGGAGGTTTTGATCGATCGGGGCGATCGCATGAAGGGTCGCATTTTTACCCAGACGGCTACGGGGCAAGCCATTGGTATTGTCAAAGGGCGTGATTGGCGGCTGCAAAATGGCGATGTGCTAGCGACCGCTCAGGGGCAGTTTGTTAAGGTGACGCTTCAATCGCAGCAGGTAATGGCGCTGCGATTTGATCAACAAATTAGCCATCATGCGATCGCCCTAGTGCACCTAGGCCATATGATGGGCAATCACCACTGGCCCATTACCGTACAGGGCGAGACGCTTTATGTAGCGCTCGTTGCAGAACCTGCTGTGATGGCATCAACGGTGCGAGAGGTCGCGCAGACACTAGGGATTGAGGGCTTACAAATTACCTACGAAGAGAAATCTGTTTCGGCATCCTTGGATTTTTCGACGGCTCGTGAAAAAGCTACTCATCCCCATCATCACGAGCATCCCCATCCTCATCATGAATAACCTTGACTATGTCTGAGAATGCCTTGAGTCCCTCTGACTTACTCGATCAGCAGTTCATTTTACTGCAGCTAGCAGATTCGTTTTTTCCCTCAGGTGCTTATACCCTCTCCCATGGCTTAGAGGCTTTGGTACAGGCCCAAACGATTACGACGGCTGCAGAGGTAGAAACGTTTATTCGACTGTTGCTATGCCATAAGGTGGGCACCACTGATTTGGTGGCATTGGCCCATGCTTACCGAGCTAGTGCACGGCATGACCTATCGGCTGTCGCCCAGATAGATGCCTTGCTATTTGCCCAAACCCCGATTGAAAAAACTCGTATAGCGCAGCGTCAAAGCGGTCGGGCACTGTTGATGGTGGCGAGTAAAACGTGGCCCGATGCCCAGCTAGGGTGGCTCAGTGAACAAACAGCACAAGGCGATTTCAACTGCCTATATCCGATAGTTTTTGCAGTCGTAGCCCAAGTGGTTGGGTTGAAGCAGCCTTCTGCATTGGTTGCTTTTGTGCATGGGTTTGTCGTCGGGCTGCTAGGAGCGGCAATTCGGTTAGGCGCTCTTGGACATTTGCAGGCGCAGCAGGTGCGACGGGCGATTGCCAAGGATATGGCAGCCGTTTGTGAGCAGGCAGCCGTTTTATCGCTAGATGAGATGTCCTCTTGCACACCGCTGATAGATTTAGCCCAGATGAGACAGGCTAAGCTATCTCGACGATTATTCGCGAGCTAATGGAAACCGCCTGAGCAACTCATGCTAAAAGCTGTACCTCAGCCCAGCGACCAACGCTAAAAATTATATTTTGTATCGAAATATACTGAAATTTTGATATCTTTCCTTTTCGGGTGCTCAAATGCGTAAAATAAGCGTAGTCCGCAACGATCAGGAACCGATCAGGAACCTATAAGGAAAGCTAAGCAATATGACTTTTACGAGCGATTTGGCATCTACGCATCGAACCCACTTGCTGACGTCGCTAAACCATCGACTAGATGTGGCCAAGGCGAATCATAACGAGCGGTTAGTGGCTGTGCTAGAACATGAATACCGGCAAATTACGGCCCTATCTGAGCCTAGGACAATCGCTTCTCGCTGGCAGCAGCTATGGATGAGCTTTGCTGACACTCTGAGCGAATGGACGAAAGTGCAGATTGAGCAAACGGTTGATGCCAATGGTCGCCTGCGCTGGTATGCCTACAACCCTCAAGCTGGCGAAGCCTTGGTGACTGATTCCAAAGAAAAAATGCAGCAGTGGATTAAAAGCAGCTATTGGGGTCGGTAGCTGCCGGGGTCGGTAGCTAGAGCTGATAGGCCGATATCTAAAAAAATGATGGCTGTCTCCAGCAATCATGGGCATCTGTTGCTCTTTGGGTGCTCTTTATCTGTTGCTGCTTTAAAACAGAAAATAGCGCTGGGCCATGGGTAGTACCTCTGCTGGCTCGCAGGTGAGGAGTTGGCCATCTACTCGTACTTCAAACGTTTCAGGCTTCACTTCAATATTAGGTGTGAGATTGTTGAGCTTAAGATCTGACTTTTTCACTTGGCGGGTATCAAACACAGGGCGTAGCCGACTGGGATTTAAGCCAATTTGGCGGGCAATATCTTGCTCTATGGCTGCTTGAGAGACAAAGGTGTAGGCCGTACTGGCGATCGCACCGCCATAACTGCCAAACATCGGTCGCATATACACTGGCCCCGGTGTGGAAATGCTGGCATTGGCATCTCCCATTTGTGCCCAAGCAATCAAGCCGCCCTTCATGACAATGTCTGGCTTGACGCCGAAAAAAGGCCGGATTCCATAAACACAAATCAGCCAGTTTGCCCACTTCTACCGAGCCGACACAGTGGGCAATGCCATGGGCCAAAGCCGGATTGATGGTGTATTTGGCCACATAGCGCTTGGCCCGGTAGTTGTCGTGGGTTTCACTGGTGTTGTCAGGATCGGGCATGAGCCCTTTTTGTACCTTCATTTTGTGCGCTGTTTGCCAAGTGCGCGTAATCACTTCCCCGACGCGCCCCATGGCCTGTGAGTCAGAAGCGATAATGCTCATGGCCCCCATGTCGTGCAGTAGGTCTTCAGCGGCAATGGTTTCTCGGCGAATGCGAGATTCTGCAAACTTTACATCTTCTGGAATGTTTTTATCTAGGTGATGACACACCATCAGCATGTCTTTGTGCTCATCGAATGTGTTGATGGTGTAGGGACGGGTCGGATTGGTGGAAGCGGGCAGTACATTGTTATAACGACATACTGTCAAAATGTCGGGAGAGTGGCCGCCGCCTGCGCCTTCGGTGTGAAAGGTATGGATCACCCGATCTTTAAAGGCCGCTACGGTGGTTTCAACAAAGCCTGCTTCATTGAGTGAATCGGTGTGGATGGCAACTTGGATATCGTAGTTGTCGGCAACCGATAAGCAGGTGTCAATCGCGGCGGCTGTTGTGCCCCAATCTTCGTGCAGCTTGAGACCCATGGCACCTGCCTGCACTTGGGCGATCAGTTCATCTGGTTGGCTAGCATTGCCCTTGCCCATAAAGCCTAGGTTCATCGGGAAGGCTTCTGCGGCTTCTAACATGCGGTGAATGTTCCATGCGCCGGGGGTGCAGGTGGTGGCAAGCGTGCCCGTCGCAGGGCCTGTGCCGCCGCCTAGCATGGTGGTGATACCGGATGCGATCGCCACTTCGATTTGCTGCGGACAAATAAAGTGAATGTGTGAATCAATCGCGCCTGCTGTGAGGATTTTTCCTTCTCCGGCGATAATTTCCGTACTTGGGCCAATGATGATGTCGATGTTATTTTGCGTGTAAGGATTACCTGCTTTGCCAATTTGGGCAATATTGCCATCCTTAATGCCCACATCTGCCTTGATGACGCCCCACCAATCGAGAATTAGGGCATTGGTAATCACCACATCTACTGCGCCATCCGCCCTCGAAATTGGCGATTGGCCCATGCCATCACGAATGACCTTGCCGCCGCCAAATTTGACTTCGTCACCGTAGTACGTGCCTCCGTATGTGGTCAGATCTTGCTCGACTTCTAAAAAGAGTTCGGTGTCGGCAAGGCGGATGCGATCGCCCACAGTCGGGCCAAAGGTATCAGCGTAGTCACGGCGGCTAATATAATTACTCATCGCGAAGAAATAATGGGATAAGGTTTCGTCAACCAGTCTTGATCTAGGATTAGTTTCGAAGCAGCTCTGCGTGGATGCTGACAGGCTTGCAGGCATTCACGCAGGGCTGGGGTAAGGCCAGTGGTCAATCACGTGCTAGCTTCTTAGTTCAGCTTAGAATACCGATGTTTCATCGTTCACGACTTAACGTTCTATTAAATAAATTAGACGGTTGTAAATGAATTGACGCTGAATTGAGGCTGAAGTTGATTAACGCTGCAGTTTATACCTGCTTCAGACCCCATCGGCTGAGAGAATATATCTACAGTCATGTTTGACATTCAGTTAGCGACATTTAGCTAGCGACATTCAGTTAGGGACATTCAGTTAGCATGGTTACCAGCTCAAAAAAGAGCTGGGTTTTCGCATCGCACCTAAGAGATTGGGGCAGAGATTGGGGCAGAGTTTTCAGCAGAGATTTGGCCCTAGAAGCCAACGAGCTGTCGGGATTCAACGGTCGTCAGATAGTGATCCTTTTGTTCGTCATCCGTATCGCTGTAGGGACGTGATAAAGTTTGAGACGGATGGTTCTCTCCAGGGTTTGTCCAGTCGGTGCTGGCGGCAGGATCGTTCCGTCTGTATCCGCTCAAAAGTTAAGGTGAGAAAGCGACAGTGAGTGCCATCCAGATTCCAATCTTAGATCTTAAGCCTCAGTATTGGACAATTAAGGCGGAAATCCAGGCAGCGATTAACAAAGTTTTGGACTCTGGCCAGTTTGTCTTAGGGCCAACGGTGCAGCAGTTTGAAACGGATGTTGCACAGTACTTGGGCGTAAAGCACGCGATTGGGGTGAATTCGGGGACGGATGCGCTGATGATTAGCCTGCGGGCCCTGGGCATAGGGTCGGGTGATGAGGTGATTACGACCCCTTTTAGCTTTTTTGCGACGGCGGAGTCGATTAGCTGTGTGGGGGCAAAGCCGGTTTTTGTCGATATCCAGCGCAGCAGTTTTAATATTGATCCTGCTCTGATTGAGGCGGCGATTACGCCGCAGACGAAGGCGATCATGCCGGTACATTTGTATGGGAACCCGGCTGCGATCGCGCGCATCAAAGCGATCGCCATCAAACATAAGCTAAAAATCATCGAAGACTGTGCCCAAGCCTTTGGTGCTATATACCACGGCACCTGCACAGACTGTAAACAAAACTGTGACGATGCTATCCGCACTGATTTAATCGGCAAAAAAATCGGGGCGCTGGGCGATATGGGCGCATTTTCGTTTTTCCCGACTAAGAATTTAGGCGCTTACGGTGATGGTGGCCTCGTTACCACAGATGACGACGACCTTGCGGCGCTAGCGAGAATGCTACGCGTGCACGGAGAAAAAAAGCGATACCACAATGAAATGCTGGGCTATAACTCTCGCCTAGATGCGATACAGGCAGCAGTATTGGGTGTGAAGCTCCGCCATGTAGCTCAGTGGAATCAAAAACGACGCGCTGTAGCCCAAATATATAACGAACTGCTATCCGAGGTCGATCAGGTTGTCACACCTGAGATCGTTGACGGACATGTATTTCATCAGTATACGATTCGGATCTTAGGGGGCAAGCGCGATACCGTAAAGCAGTCAATGGCAGACGCTGGCGTAGGCGCGATGATTTACTACCCCATTCCTCAAGACAAACTGCCAATATACGCGGGCCAATATCCAGATAATGCAGTGAGCAACAAGCTTAGTCAAGAAGTACTGAGTTTACCCATTTGGCCTGAACTAGCGGTAGAGACTCAACAGACTGTAGTCCGATGCCCCTAGTCAGTGCTCTGCAAGAAAGTTGCTAAATTCTCAAGCTTGATAAGCACCATCATTGCTGCAACGAGCACAGCTTGGCAATTCTGCAAGGGTCTCATCCTATAGAAAACGCTGGAGTAGCTCAACAGTTTGGCGACCAGTTTGTTCCCAACTAAATTGTTGAACCCGTTTTAGCCCTGCTGCTCTGAGTTGGCCTTGGAGTTTGCCATCTGTCGCAACCATGCGCATCGCATCAGCAATTTCGTTGCTATTGTAGGGATCAACAAGAATAGCTGCATCCCCTGCAACTTCAGGAAGTGATGAGAGATTTGAGGTGATGACAGGAGTACCACAAGCCATCGCTTCTAATACCGGGAATCCAAACCCTTCCCATAAGCTAGGAAATACCAATGCGATCGCTGACTTATTATCTTGGGTAGCTCGCTTTGTTCAACATAATTCATAAACTCAACACGATTTTGTATATTGAGGGCATCAACTTGAGCCTTAAAGCTAGGTGTAAAACGAGCATCTTCTGGCCCTACAACCAACAAGGTAGAATCAATGTGAGACGCTAGCTGGGCAAAGGCGACAATCACTCGCTGAAGATTCTTATAGGTGACTTGTCTTCCTAAAAACAAAAAATAATTCTTTTTGTCACTCTCACAGGGATAAAAGTGACGACTGTCATACGCCAACTGAATAGCAGTCAGCTTATCGGAAGGAATCCCAAAGAACTTGACCACATCTTTTAAGGTAGTCTCAGAGTTGCAAATGATATGATGCGCTTGCTCTAGCACTCGACGTACGTATTGACGATAGTAAACGTGCGTAAATCTAGAAAAATCGGAAAATCTGAGCGGAATCAAATCATGAATAACAACAATATGTCTCAGCTTATTGTGATAAAGAGGTGCCTCAGGAATAGGAGAAAAGAGCAAATTAGATTGCTGCTGAGAACAGATACGCGGCAAGCCAAACTGAGTCCATAGCAGTCGGCGAATATGGCCTATGCTCCCATATTCCGCAGTCATATTTTCAGGGATTGAATAATATTTCTGTAGCCCGCTAGCCCTCGTTGCAAGATATTGGGGCTCTAGCTCTGAAAGATAGGGTAAAAGATTGAGTGCGTAAACTGTTATTCCAGTAGGTCTTCTGAGCAAAGCTGCAAGATTAACAATCATAGGCAATATACATAGGCAATATACAGAGGCAATATAGCTGGAACAGTTTGAAATTTAGTCTAAAACAATTTTAAGTAACTGATACGCTGATTCTTTCCAAGAAAAGGGCATGTATTGGGACTCTAACTTGTTCAAGTAAGCGTTGTAAAAAGCTTCAGAATCCAGCAGTGTGAGCAGATGCTCAGAAAGCTGTGCATAGTCAGACGGCTCAAAGTATAAGCAAAACTCACCGCCGATTTCTGGTAGCGGCTCCACATTGCTGGCCAAAACAGGTTTTCGGTAGTACAAGGCTTCAACAACAGGTAACCCAAACCCCTCGCAAAAAGAAGCTTGTATCAAACAAAAACAACCTTTATAAAGAGACTTAAGTTCACCATCAGTGACTGAGCCTAAAATGTGGATACGCTTTTGGTAAAGGTCATGGGCCTCGATAAGCTGATCTGTATCTACATGCCACCCACGATTTCCTGCAAAAACAAGGTGCAAGTCAGGATGCTGACTTGCAATGACATTAAAAGCAGACACAATTGCTTTCGCATTCTTGTGCGGAGAAAGACTACCCACCACTAAAAGGTAGGACTTATTCAAGAGAAAACGTATTCGTTCTTGAGCGTCTTGAGCGTTTGTTGCCTCTTCCGTTTTTTTGCGACTAGGCAGATCGCTGCCCAACTTAAATGAGGTGACCAACTGTTGAGGCTTGCCCTTAGGGACGTAGCCTTGTAACTGCGCCTCTTGAAAATCTTGCGAGGTTGTTTGAGAGATACAAACTACTTTTTCGTATAGCGGGACACCCTTGCTTAAATAGTCTGAAAAACTTTTCGAGAAAGATGGAGAGCAAAACTGAGGGTATCTCAGGGGAATGAGATCATAGCAAATAAAAGAAAGGTGTACCCCTTGAGAATTCAGCTTCTTGAGAAAATCAAAGTAGCTGTCTGACAAATCCCAATTGGCATCTGCGACCAAATAGTAATCACTGTATGCAAGTTTTTTCCCATTGAAAGCTATTAGCCTAGGAGTCTTTTTAAGCACCTGATAAATCCATGACGATTTCAGCAGCAGCACGATTTTTGAGGAAATTTTCTTGAGTAGAATGCCAAATCTGGAATTCTGTCTATTTTTCTCCTTTAAAATCGAAATGTCGTCCACAGATTTGATGGTACCTCCATCAAATCTCACCATGTGTACCTCTAAGTTAGGGAATTCGCGGCTTATTTCATCCAATTGGAACGTTATTTCTCTAACTACGCGGTGAATGCCCGTTTTTTATGGCGATTAGCAGCCGTATGGGTACAGTCAATCAATAAGCGTTTCATGGAACTGACTTCAAGGGCTTGGGCAACTTAATCGAACCCAATTATACAGGGTTTCGGCTATCACTTTTAGTCACATTTGGGCTAACCTGAAAAGCAGTTTTTGCAGCAAAACCATCAAAGAAATAGTCACACACCTTAACCAAGGTATATTGTTAGGAAAGCTTTATATGGATATGAGGTCACTTGTGAGGTCACGTCATTGACTCAGCAATTAAACATTATTGTTTTCAGCAAAGATCGCGCCTGCCAGTTAGAGTTGCTTTTGAGAAGCATGATGATCTTTTTTGAAAGTATAGATAACTGCACTACTCACATTCTTTACGCAGGCAGTACCCCTGACTATCGAGACGCGTATGAACTGGTTAAAGCACGCTATCCAAGATTTACATATACTTGTGAGAACGAGCACGAACTATCCTTTAAAGAGCATACTTTAAACTTACTACAGGAAAAGACGCCGTATGTTGTCTTCTTGGTTGACGACATGGTCTTTCGCAGGCCCTTTTCATTATCTAATATATCCTTTGAAAAATTCCAGGAAAGCCCCGAAGTTGCCTGCTTATCATTGAGGCTATCACCCCATATTGACTATTCCTATGTATTTGATACCCATTCTCCCCCGCCTCCGCTAGACCAAGACTTAAAGTGGTTATGGCGTAGAGTCCCGATGAACGATGACTGGGGGGTTGTGATGTCTTTAGATGGTCACATATACCGGACTGCCGAAATATTACCGTTAGTCGAATCAGCAGATGACTTTTTAAACCCCTGTTATCTAGAAGGTCATCTTGTCAGCAGCCCTCTCAATCATCCCAAAATGATTTGCTTGGCGGAGAGTGCCGTTCTGACTATTCCTATCAACCAAGTTCAAACGACACACCAACACCGACATGGACGGCTGCTTTCTGCGGAGTCTCTTAATAAGTCTTTTTTGGATGGCTATTTAGTTTCTCTCTCACAAATTTTAGATGTAAGTAACCGCTCTGTTCATCATCCTTTAGAATTCACTTTATTTAAGCCTTGTTTGACCAATGACTGTGCGCCCAAACCGGCTTTATCTGTCAATATTCAGCTCAACAATTTTTCTGAACTTGACTTGATTAAACAACTTGAGCATTTAAGCTGTCAAACACAGGCCATATCTTCTATCAACTTAAATATCAGCTTAGAAGGTGGCGAGAACGACGCTAAAATGTTGAGAATAGCTGATGCTTTTGCCAATGTTTATGAACATTTAGAGATTGAAATTTCTCATTCTCAATCAAATGCAGAAACATTAGATGCGAACATGATAGCGTTCAAACACTCTGAACATCTTCACTCTGAATATCTTCACTCTGAACATCTTTACGTAGAAATCGAGCGTTATCAAAAACTGATTAGCGATACGTTGGCTAGCTTTGTTCATTTCTTTGGCAACCCAGATGATGTCAAAAATGAACAAGCGATATTCTTTTTCTTTAAATGGCAAGAGGCACTATACGATTATCAGAGACTAAAGACTGATCACAAAATGCTTGAAAATGCTGCTGAAAAGTTTCGTCAAGATCTTAAGGGCATGAAGATAGAGCTTGATCGTGAAAGACAAGGCATCAATGCTCAAGAGGTTGAGAGGCTCAAAAATGAAATTGTGGCTATGGAAAGCAGCAAGTTTTGGAAGCTGAGAAAGGCTTGGATGCAAATAAAAAATACCTTTTAATCTATATCAGTATTCCTTACATCTATTTCAGTATTCGTTAAATCTATTTCAGCATTCTCTAGCCCATACCCAACGGCCGATTTGACCTTGAACCACAATCGCCTCAACTTCCAAAATTTAGAGGACTTCATTGCTTCTATGATGGTTTGTGCTTCCTGTAAAGCTGGCGATGGTTTGTCTTTTGGGGGATAGCGAAACTCATCTAGAAAGTTGAGAACGGAATCGAACGAATGCCGTGGTTGAATGTCTATGTTTTCGATGATTTCATTGAGTTTGGGTACAATCACACGATCGAGATCAAACTTGTTTGATAAAGATTCAAATGCGTGAGTTCTAATTTCTTTTAATGCTTCAGGATTTTGATAACACCACTGAACTTGTTCCCACAGATCGTCAACAGAGTTTCGATCTTTCATGAAAATTACATCGTATTGATCTTCAAGAAATTCTGCAACGCCCGATTGTGCCCCTACGATGACAGCTACGCCACAGGACATAGCATCAAGGACAGAAAATGCAAACGGCTCATCTTCTCTCAACGGTAATATGGCAAGATCATAATTGCTGAGTTGGTTTAAAAGCTCTGGCTTGCTGGTAAAGCCCCTATAAGTCAGAACCTTTGCCAATGGAGATTGCGATGTTATATTCTCTACAACATCCTGAATGAAGAATTTATCACCTGAGCCATATAAATCAATTGTTATGTTGTTGAATTCAGGCTGTTGTGAAATGCGTTTGGCAAGTTTAAGCACTAAGTCAGAACCTTTCTCTTTGCAAAGTGCTCCAAAGTGAACGATCTTAAACAAGCCTGGATGTCTCAAGGGCTCTGAGGTATTTTCAGGCTTTATCTTTTTTAGAGAGTCCTTCTGTAATAGGGAAAGTCCATGCCAGTTCTGAATAACAGATGCAGCTTTATATTCTCCAACTAAACTGTTGTTACGTAGCGTTCCTTTGGAACAAGCAACAGCATGTACTTTTCCCTTTAAAGATTTCCATTTTTTTAGCAGTTCGTCACCTATTTCAGGCAATTGCTGCGCAGCTTCCTTAATCTCAAGATCCAAGTGATCCTCTAGGTGTATGAGTACTTTCGCGCTGCTACAGAGTGCTGTGTCTATAATGCCAAGCGGCCCAATTTTAAGAGGATTGAAAATCCAAATTAAATCGGGTTCCTCTAACTCAATTAAGCGCGCTAGAGCAATACAATTATGTTCGAGGTATCCAGCATAGGCGATTAGCTTTTCGTAATGATATACGAG
>JAAUPS010000133.1 GCA_012033015.1 Phormidesmis sp. RL_2_1 | reverse complement strand
TGCCAACAACGGTCGCCTGCGACGCGTGTCGCTTGCGCAACCTTACTCGCTGAGATTCTTAAAAATTGACCGTAAAAAAGCAGGGTCGAAACCCTGCTTAATTCATTGGCTCAATCCATCAGCCTACTTCATTGGCCTAATCCATTGGCCTACTGCATCGGCCTAATCCATCCAGGCTGTCCCAGCGCGGCATCTGTCTAACAACCTTGGGCTGCGATTAGCCTAGCGCTGCAGCGCCGCCGACAACTTCCAGAATTTCCTGGGTGATCGCTGCCTGACGGGCTTTGTTGTAAGAGAGCGTGAGGGTCTTCATCAGCTCTTTGGCATTGTCACTTGCACTGTTCATAGCCGTCATTCGAGAGGCCAGTTCGCTAGCAGCAGACTCCTGCATCGCTCTCAAAATTTGATTGTTGAGATACAACGGCAGCAGTGCATCTAGAATTTGAGCAGGATTTTGCTCAAAGAGCATGTCCTTAGGGAATTCACTCATTTCTGTATCCGGCGCATCTTCTCGCTCTACAGCCAAACGACCATCGCGGCTAGTAAGGCGGAAAATCTCGTCATCTTGAGCTTCTAATCCTTGGGGGTCTAGGGGCAAAAGCGTCTGGGTAACAGGCTTGTTGCTCACCAAAGAAAGAAACTTAGTATAGACAAGTTCAACTCTATCGACTGATTCTGAAAGAAACAACGACAGCAGCTCTTCAGAAATAGTAGAGGCCTCTTCTGCTGTAGGGATTTGCTCCAAGCCCATGTATTTGGCCGCAATGGGTGCACTACGACGCTCAAAATATTGAATGGCTTTACGGCCAACCAATACATAGGTGAACTCAATGCCGTCGGCCGCTAGCTCTTGGGCTCTGGTCTCAGCGCGGCGAATGACGTTGGCATTGTAGCCACCGCACAAACCGCGATCGCCTGAGACGACTAGTAGCGCTACGGTTTGTGCATCTCGCTGCTGTAACAGCGGCAGGTCTGATGTGTCTTCAAATTTCAGCCGACTCTGCAAACCATAAAGCACTTGGGCCAAACGATCGGCAAAGGGGCGAGTCGCATTGACCTGAGCTTGGGCACGACGTACCTTAGCTGCGGCCACTAGGCGCATAGCTTCGGTAATTTTGCGGGTATTTTTGACCGACTTAATGCGATCGCGAATTAACTTTAAATTAGCCATCTGAATTAGCCATCTGAATTAGCCGTAATCATTTTCAAGCAGGCCGCTAATCATTGTTCAAAAGCTGGGTTAACAAGCTGAGCACAAAAACCAGCGACCTAAGCAATCTCTTTTATAGCGGTACCCGGATGCATAACACCGACAGCGAGGCTACGCCAACGGGTACCGCGACTCACTTGGCCTGTTGTTCTGTAAAGGTTTCACCGAAATATCTGTCGTCTAGCCAAGTGAGAAACGCCATACAGTTGCTGAAGCTAGGCTGCCAAAAATGCCTGCTGACTTTCAGCAATAGCCGCGTTTAACAACTCAACTGCTTCATCTGTCAACACCTTTTTGCTGTTGATCTCATCGACATAGGCTTTCTTACTCGTGTTGAGATAAGTAATCAGCTCACTGACATAGTCAGCGACCTTATCAACGGGAATGGCGTCGAGCTTACCGTTAACACCCGCATAGATAATGGCGACCTGTTCAGGTAAAGAACGCGGCGAGTACTGCTTTTGCTTCAAAATTTCGCGCAGGCGCTGACCGCGAGCCAACTGGGCCTGAGTTGCCGGATCTAGATCAGAGGCAAACTGGGCAAAGGCTTGTAGCTCGTCAAATTGGGCGAGCTCTAACTTCACCTTACCGGCCACTTTTTTGATGGCCTTGGTCTGTGCCGCAGAGCCGACTCGAGATACTGAAATGCCCGCGTTAATCGCAGGCCGCAGGCCAGAGTTGAACAAATCAGAAGAGAGGAAGATCTGACCGTCAGTAATCGAAATAACGTTGGTGGGAATATAGGCCGAAACGTCACCCGCTTGAGTCTCAATAATAGGAAGCGCAGTCATACTGCCTTCACCTAATTCAGGGCTGAGTTTGGCAGCGCGCTCTAGCAAACGTGAGTGGAGATAGAATACGTCGCCGGGATAGGCTTCGCGACCGGGTGGACGCTTGAGCAGCAAGGACATTTGGCGGTAGGCCTGGGCCTGCTTGGTCAAGTCATCGTAAATCACCAGGGTAGCTTTGCCTTTGTACATAAAGTACTCAGCGATCGAAGCGCCAGTATAGGGTGCCAGATATTGCAGGGCAGCAGGGTCGTTAGCGTTAGCTGCAACCACAACGGTGTAATCAAGCGCGCCGCGTTCTTCGAGGATGCCGATAACTTGAGCGACAGCAGAAGCTTTTTGGCCGATGGCAACATAGACGCAAACCACGTCTTGGTCAGCCTGGTTAAGGATGGTATCGATCGCGATCGCAGTCTTACCCGTTTGCCGGTCACCAATAATCAGCTCACGCTGACCGCGACCAATCGGAATCATCGCATCAATCGCGGTAATGCCTGTTTGGAGCGGTTCATAAACTGACTTACGGCCGATAATGCCAGGGGCAGGCGACTCGATCAAACGAGCTTCCGTGGTGTTAATATCCCCTTTCCCGTCCATAGGTTCACCCAAGGTATTCACCACGCGGCCCAGCATGGCTTCGCCCACAGGTATAGCGGCAATCTTACCGGTAGATTTTACTGTGCTGCCTTCTTGAATCTGACGGCCAGTGCCCATAAGGACCGCACCGACATTGTCTTCTTCTAGGTTAAGAGCGATACCTGCGGTGCCATCTTCAAATTCCAACAGCTCACCAGCCATGGTGTTATCAAGGCCGTAAATGCGGGCGATGCCGTCACCAATTTGGAGAACAGTGCCGACGCTATCGGCTTTTACACTCCGGTCGTACTCTTCTATCTGCTGCTGAATAATGCTGCTAATTTCGTCTGGCTTAATACTAACCATGAGGACTTACTCTACTAACTACCGATATAAACGACAAACTTTTATGGAATGGACAGAGGGGAGATAACGGCTACGATACGCCTAGCTGTAAACTGATACGACGAAGCTGACCACGCACGCTAGCATCTAATACCTGAGAACCAATCTTAATGATCACACCACCTATGAGCTCAGGGTCAATGCTGGACTCTAACTCCACCGACTGAGCACCCGTCATGCCCAATACTTTTTGCTTGACGGTTTCCTTTTGCTCATCAGTCAGCTCAATGGCCGATGTTACCGTTGCCAGCACGGTTTGCCTCAGCTCACGTACCTGTGACTGAAACTGCTGCAAAATAGGCTCAGTCAGATAGATGCGATTCTTATCGACCAGCAGCATTAGGAAGTTCTTCATCTGCTGATTGCTTTCGTCGCCCAGTACTTTTTTCAGCACACCTTTTTTGACATCTTTGTCAGCGACAGGATTCGCTAAAAAAGCGGAAAATTCCTCTGATTCTTTCAACAAACTGAGAATATCAGCCGCCACTTGGCTGATTTCATCAACCTGATTTTTTGATTGGGCAACTGACAGCAAAGCTTGGGCATAAGGCGCAGAAACTTCTGAAGTGGCAATACTCATGAGGGTTACGTCCTAATTTCCTAGCTGGGCAATGCTTTGGTCAACGAGCTGGGCCTGCTTACCCTCGTCTAAGAGCTGGGGCAAACGCGATCGCGCCTTCTCCATCGCCATCGTTGAGACCCGTCGTCTCAACTCTTGCATAACCTTATCCTGCTGAGAAGACAGATCCTGCGCGGCAGAAGCTTTCAAACGTTCAATATCTTTAGATGACTGCTCAAGTACGGCCTGACGAGCCTCCTCAGCATTGACCTGGGCATTGGCCAAAATTCGTTCTGCCTCTTTTTGAGCCATTTGCAGCTTTTGCTGCTGCTCAGCGAGCTGGGCGGCGGCCTGCTTTTGTCGCGATTCAGCCGCTGTAATTGCCTGCTCAATCTCTTCGCGACGCTCCTTGAGCTTGCTGCCCAAAAAGCCTTTGCCAAAATAAACGAGGACACCAATAACAATGGCCAAGTTAATTAGGTTGGCTTCGAGGATGTCAAAATGGAAGCCAAATCCTTTCGTCTCAGAGGCTAACAGCCCCAACGCTTGCGTTAACACTTTCGATACCTAATACTGCTTCTCTTATTCCTTTCGGGCATAAGGCTAGCACCACCGGTTTTGCCCTTCGGCTGATACCTGCGGTCGATGCTGCTATGCTGCTGAACCCAACAACTTGCCCAAAATTTTCTCACTTAAAGCGTCAACTTGCTTCTCCAACTGGCTCATGGCCGCTGCTTTCTGCTCGTCTAACTCTTTTTGCACAGCTTCTCGTTGAGCCGCCGCTTCTTGCTGTGCTGCCGCTTCCTGATTGGCAGCGATTTGCCTAGCATCGGCTTGAGCTGCCTCAATGACGCTACGGGCCTCACGGCGCGAATCCGCCAAAGACTGCTCATATTCAGCCGCTAGCTTTTCAGCCTTGGCCAATCGTTCCGACGCATTTGCCTTGGTGGTGCGAACATAGGTGTCACGCTCATCAATGGCCTCGCCCAACGGCTTATAAAAAATAGCGTTAAGCACCGCTATTAAAATCAAAAATTGAATAGCCATGAGGGGTAGCGTGGCATCTAGGTCAAACAGCCCCCCGGTTTTTTCGGCTGCTTCAACAGCCAGCAATGTCAGTCCCGTCCCCATTATTCTCTCCTGACTTCTTCGATGAAGTTAAAAACTTATCCGCTCAGGCGGGAAACTCAAAAAACACCGTCAATCGTTTCCTTTGCTTCCCGCCATTACCAACGCCTAGGAGAAGGGGTTCGCAAACAAGAGAACGAGTGCGACAACAAGGCCGTAAATGGTCAGTGCTTCCATAAAGGCCAGACTGAGCAGCAATGTGCCGCGGATTTTACCTTCTGCTTCGGGCTGACGAGCAATCCCTTCTACAGCTTGACCAGCCGCAGTACCCTGACCAATACCAGGGCCAATTGCGCCTAGTCCAATGGCCAAACCAGCCGCAATGACAGAAGCGCTAGCAATAGTCGGATCCATGATTTTCTTCCTTTTGATGTTTAAAGTGTGTCAGCCTTTCATGATGTTAAATCATGGGTTAAAGGCACGTGGAGAGAGAGATTTATGAGAGTCTCCACCTCTCAAGCAGCTCTAAGAGCCCAATAAAAAACGGTTGTGAATAACGGTGCGGCGTATACAGTTATTTTGAATATTTTGAAACTCCTTTTGAAACTCCCCTTCCGAGTTGCCCTTTATGAGTTCTCCTCTGTAAGCTGCCCGCTATCCGTGCTCTTCTTCGCCATGACCTTCGATGGCTTCACCAATGTAGGCCGCCGCCAAGGTGGCAAAAATCAACGCCTGAATCGCGCTGGTAAACAAGCCCAGCACCATTACAGGTAGGGGCACGAACAGGGGTACCAAAAGTACCAGCACAGCCACCACCAACTCGTCCGCCAGAATGTTGCCAAACAAACGGAAGCTCAGGGAGAGGGGCTTGGTGAAATCTTCTAAAACGTTGATAGGTAAAAGAAAAGGTAGAGGTTCAATGTATTTGGCGAAGTAGCCCAGCCCCCGCTTGCGAAAGCCTGCATAGAAGTAGGCCAATGAAGTCAACAGTGCCAGCGCAACCGTTGTATTAATGTCGTTGGTGGGTGCGGCCAACTCAGCACCGTTGGGCAGATGCACAAGCTTCCAGGGCACCAGTGCCCCCGACCAGTTAGAGACAAAAATAAATAAAAACAGCGTGCCGACAAAGGGCACCCAAGGTCGATATTCTTTTTCGCCAATTTGGTCTTTGGCGAGGTCTCGAATAAACTCCAGGGCATATTCCATAAAGTTTTGCAGACCCGAAGGCACTCGCTCCACCTTGCGGCTCGCTAGAAAGGCCGCTCCAATAATCAGCGCAGCTACAAACCAGGAAACCAAGAATACCTGACCATGGATGCTGAGGCCACCTAAGTTCCAGTAGTACTGATTGCCGAGTTCGAGCTTGGCTAATGGCCCAGCCCAAAAATCTGAAGCGTTTATGACGTGCAAGGTATTTAGCATTACCGTTTAATAATCAATAAATGTGCGCTATGTTGCCCTGCGCTCGGGCAAAACAGATGTCCAAAGGACGAATGCAATGATGGCCGCTTTATAAGTCAAAAAACCTAAAAACACAGGGATGACAGCGAGTTGCTCCCAACGGAGGGCGACGATCATCATGCCTGCGAAGACGGCCAACCGTCCGGCACTTGAGTTTTTCTTTTGGCGACCGATGGTACTGACGTTTTTGCCTAGCATTCTTAAGTAAACGACGCCTGCACAGGTTCCAAGGCCGTAGTCAAGCGCAATTTGCCAAGAGTAAAAAAACCAGACAAAAGCGAAAATGACAGCACTAAAAGCAACCGTTAAACCAAGCAAATCTTGCTGTAGCTTGTAGTAGTCCTGCATGGACGCTTCAGAAGGCGGCGGCAGAGAGATGCTTTCGGTTGGTGTAGCCTGCACCGGCATCGGCTCGCGCTGCAATTGATTGGACTCGGTTAGTGCTTCAGAAGTCTGTGATGATGCAGAAGTCTGTAATGACGAGGAGACTGTCACATCTCCAGTTGCAGTCTCAACAGATACGTCCCTAATAGATACATCCCCGACGGCTGTCGTTTGGATGGCTCTTAGGTTCAACCCAAGATATTCTCTGGGTGTATTGGTTGAGTTTCTAGCAGAAGTCACAGCAAAAAACTACTCAGCAAAGAGCAATAAAGTGTGGAAAAAGTTTTTTAAACCAATTGGCCTGAAACTGACCTGAAACCTGATCTGGCACAGTACCAAACGCTGTTGGGACTGCGCTAAACCAAGGGCAATCATATCACGGCAACAATACTTAAAGAAAAAGTTTTGACCACAGAAACCACATTATTTTTGTGGTGACGCTAACATAATGAGCTGTCGGGCTTGGAGCGATCGCACCATCGCTAGCCCCTCCTCCCTGGCAAGGTCTATCTCTTCAAGGATGCTGCTAACAGGACTGGGCTGCTTGGGCTCGCACTTTTCTAAAAACGCAAATTCTTTTTCGGTGACCGTAATGACCTGATAGTCGTAGTTAAAAAAGCTGCGGCTAGGCCAGCCTTCCATACAAGCATGGCGCTCTGGCGTTGCGGCTAGCAATACTTCATCAATGGTCCAATCGGCTTGCTCAAGGGGGGGGCGGCTCAGAAAAAATTCGTAGTGGGTGATTTCTGGATCGAGCAATTCAATGAGGCGGTAGCGATCGCGCGTTTCTAAAGCTGCAGCTCGCGCCATTAAATCAGGTGCATTGCCAAGCAATCTCGATAAATCCCAGTACTGGGGATTCGAGAACCCAACAAAGTCGAGATTCGCAGCATCAATCAACCCAAACAGCGTCTTAACGTTGTAATCAATCTCTTGCGGATGCACGTACATATCTGCAAAGCACTCGTCTTGATGATTTTCCAAGGCCCAACGAGTTTCTTCGCGCTGACGCAGTCGATTTTGCTCGGGCAAAGTTGAAAACAGGGTGCGACCTACATACACACCGTCTTGATAGTCACCTTTGCGCGCACCTTGGAGCAGCCCAATTGCCTCTTGCGTCAGTTGAATCTCAAAGCGACCCAGTTCCGCATACACAAAGACATGGAGAATGCCGCCGGGCTTGAGTTTTTGCGCCAGCGCTTGGATGCCACGTATGGGATCAGGCATGTGGTGCAGCACGCCCACACAGTTGATCATGTCGAACTCGCCAGGAATGCGAGCAACATCGTAAATGCTCAGGTTGTGAAAAGTTACGCGATCAGCGCCAGAGCGCTGGCACCGTTCAGTGGCTACTGCGATCGCGCCCGCACTCAAGTCCATGGCCACAACTTCTGCCTGAGGATTTAAATGCACCAGATATTCCGTGCCAACCCCCGTACCACAGCCTGCATCCAGAATCCTGACTTGATCGGTCGAGGGCCTGCTGGCCGAGCAAAAGCTATAGGCACTAGGCCAATGCCACCGCCAGTTATAGCCGGGCGGCGCTTCATCTAACATCGGCTCTGGCGGAAAAGGATAGGTATCG
This sequence comes from Phormidesmis sp. RL_2_1, assembly GCA_012033015.1. Taxonomy (GTDB): domain Bacteria; phylum Cyanobacteriota; class Cyanobacteriia; order Phormidesmidales; family Phormidesmidaceae; genus Phormidesmis. The sequence goes on along the minus strand of JAAUPS010000133.1, from coordinate 6,144 downwards.
TAAAGCTGGGCTACGGCCGAACTTACTGCTGCGATATTTTCCTGGGGCGCTCGAACCTCATCTTTCAGAGCCTCATCTTTCAGAACCTCATCTTTCAGAACCTCATCGCTCATTTTCGCATCTCTATATATATTGATATTGAGTCAGGGAATTTCTCTAGCATCCCTCAGCAGATAGCCCAAAGTGAAGAGGGATAGCCAAGGAGAGAGGAAAAGTGAAATCGAAAGAAAATAAAAGTTACAAAACTTAGTGCTTCTCTCAGAGAGTTCAGGCTTCTCGTATGATTTATAAAAGCAATCAATCACTTCTTGTAGCTTACGAAGAGCTGCGAGGCGATCTCAAACAATACGGTTCTTAACAATCTCATAGAGCCCTTTCCAAATCGTTTTACTCTGAGATCACATCCAATACTTTTCCACAGTTCCTAACTGAACGGTTGGCTAACAACTAATTAACGACCTAAATTCTTAATTTATAGGGAGTCTTTGAGAACCCATGACAGTGACAGCTAGCGGCGGAAGCTCTGTAGCACGGCCCCAACTTTACCAGACCTTGCCCGCCTCAACTATTGCTCAAGCGGAGCAAAAAGACCGCTATATGGAGAACACCGAACTAGGTGAACTCAAGACTTTCTTTAACTCGGGACTGAAGCGATTGGCGATCGCCCAAACCCTCACCCGATACTCCGAACTCATTGTTTCTCAGGCCGCCAACCGCATCTTTACCGGCGGTTCGGCCTTGGCCTACCTCGAAAAAGTCGATGAACCTGTAGAGATGACTCGAGGCGGCCTGCCCCTCGATCAAAAGGAAGCTTCCAAGCTTGGTACCGCCACTTTCGTCGCCAACGCTGGTGGCGGCGACAATGGCGACGGTGGCGGCATTTTCAGCGGTATCCGTAACCTCTTGGTCAACAACCCTGAAGTCGGCCCTACCCCATCGGGATTTCGGCCTATCAACGTGGCTCGCTACGGCCCTAGCAACATGCAAAAGTCCCTGCGGGACATGAGCTGGTTTTTGCGCTATCTGACTTATGCAGTAGTTGCAGGAGATCCCAACATCATCAAAGTCAATGTTCGCGGTCTGCGCGAGATCATTGAGAATGCCTGCTCTACTCCAGCCACGCTTGTGGCCCTGCAGACGATGCGTGGCGCATCAATTGGTTATTTCAGAGGAGATACCGAAGCTCAAGATCTTCTGCGTCAGTACTTCGATGTCATGCTCACGGAGTTCAAAGGTCCCACGCCGTCCAACAAGCTGCGCCAGCGAGCTTCTAAAGATTTACAAGGTCTGCAGCTCCCACAGATTTACTACAACGCCTCAGAGCGTCGCCCCATCTATGCCATGAAGCCTGGCTTGTCTCGCTCTGAGAAAAACGAAGCGGTTAAAGCAGCGTACCGCCAAGTTTTTGAGCGCGACATTACCCGAGCTTACTCACAGTCCATTTCCGATTTGGAATCGAAAGTGAGAAACGGCGAGATTTCTATGAAGGAATTCATTCGTCGCCTCGCCAAATCACCCTTATACCGTAAGCAGTTCTTTGAGCCTTTTATCAACAGTCGCGCCTTAGAACTTGCCTTCCGCCATATCCTCGGTCGTGGCCCTAGCTCTCGCGAAGAAGTGCAAAAGTACTTTTCCATTGTTTCGGATGGTGGCCTGTCAGCCCTCGTTGATGCATTGGTAGACTCTAACGAATACAGCGACTACTTCGGCGAGGAAACCGTTCCATATATTCGCGGCCTTGGCCAAGAAGCGCAGGAATGTCGCAACTGGGGAGCCCAGCAAAGTCTGTTTAACTACAGCGCGCCGTTTCGCAAAGTGCCACAGTTTGTCACACTCTTTGCTGCCTACAATCAACCCTTGCCCGATCAGCACGTATACGGCTCTGGCAATGATCCGCTAGAGATTCAATTTGGTGCCATCTTTCCGAAAGAAACCCGCAACCCCAGCAGCAGCCCTGCAGGTTTTAATAAAGACACCCGCCGTATCCTCATTCGCCAAGGCGCGGGCATAGACAACCAGCTCAGTAATCCAGGGGCCCGTTCTAAGTCGCCAGGTTCTTTAGGGCCAAAGGTGTTCAAAAGCTCTGAGGTCGGCAGCCAGACCATTATTGATGCAGTTTACCGTCAGGTATTTGGTCGTAAGCCCTATGCCGGTCAGCAGCTCAGCGCGGTAGAAAGTAAATTCAAAACGGGTGATATCAGCGTTCGTGAATTTGTTAGAGCGATCGCCAAGTCGGAGTCCTTCCGAAAAACCTACTGGACATCACTCTATGTCATGAAAGCAGTGGAGTACATCCACCGTCGTTTATTGGGTCGTCCCACCTATGGCCGTAAAGAAACCAATTATTACTTCGACATCTGTGCGAAGAAAGGTTTCTATGCTCTCATCGATGCCATTATGGACTCTCAGGAATTCGCAGAGAGTTTTGGTGAAGATACGGTTCCTTATGAGCGCTATTTGACACCGGCTGGGCAATCCATGCGATCGCTGCGAGTTGGTTCTATCCAAGAAACAGGTTCTCGCGTGGAGAAAACATCCACCCCTCGGTTCATCGAGTTAGGCAAAGTTGCAACAGATAGACCAATCCCCGAAGTCAAACAGCGTATTGGTCAAGGTGTTAGCGTTCAGCGTCAACAAACCAAGCAATTCAAACTGACCAACACCTTTGATAAGAGCGCTGTGAAAACCGTGGCTCAAGCCGCCTATCGTCAGATCTTTGAGCGCGACATTGCACCCTACGTCATTAAAGACAGTGAATTTTCTGAGCTAGAAAGTAAGCTAAGCAACAATGAAATTAATCTCAAAGAATTCATTGAAGCGTTAGGATGCTCCGGACTCTACATCAAAGAGTTCTATGCGCCTTATCCCAATACCAAGGTCATCGAGCTAGGGACAAAACACTTCTTAGGTCGGGCCCCTCAAGACCAAGCCGAAATTCGCAAGTACAACAAAATACTGGCCGCTGAAGGTATCCGTGGCTTCATCCGAGCCATGGTAGATACCCCAGAATATGCTCAGTTCTTTGGCGAGGACACCGTCCCCTATCGTCGATTCCCGACGCTACCGGCGGCGAATTTCCCTAACACAGAGATTCTATACAACCGCTTGACCAAACAAAGCAACACAGTTGTCGTGCCTAGCTTTAAACCTACCGACTCGACAACACCTGTAGAACAACTACCGCTGATGGCAGGTGCTATTGTCGAGCCATAGACCCTAGCAACGGGCCAAACCAGGCCCATGCAGATCTCAACAACGGATCAGCAAGATGGATGATTAACCATTGAGCAGTTGTTGTTGGGGCTTGGATGGGCTATCACATCTACGATCACCCCACTTAAGCCAAGGGCGCACAACACATGTGTGTCCTTTGCTTAAGGTGCTACGTATTGATGCTATTTATTAGTGCTACGTAATGAGCGCTGCCTATTGAGCGCTACCTCTAACCCGTCGAGCAATTGTCATCGAGCAATTGTCATCGAGCAATTGTCATCGAGCAATTGTCATCGAGCAATTGTCATGAGCTGTTGCAACTGGAATCTGAGGATGTTTATTACGAAATATTGCCAAACCTCTAAGAAGGTCAGCCCAATACCGGAAAATGTTTACGGAAGGTAGCTGAGCCAAACCAAAGATTTAGTCTGCATAGCAAAGCGGACATTTGAAGTATAGAGCTGTGAATGTAACAGGTTGCTTGCGAGTTTGTTACGAGCGCATTGTCTAACAGCATATCGCCCTCAAGCGCTAGTGTTGTTTAGCCGCTTTATCTCAAAGTTGTTGCTGCTTGTTTTGACTCTTCACAGAGCCAGTCTATTTAAGTGGCTTAGCTGTTTGTAATTAGTCTGTTTTTCTACAGAGCCAGTGAAACTCATCTGGTTTATTCTTTCGGAGGAATCCATTAATGAGTATAGTCACGAAGTCAATCGTGAATGCTGATGCTGAGGCCCGTTACCTCAGCCCCGGTGAATTGGATCGTATCAAGGGGTTTGTTACCTCTGGCGAGCGTCGTGTTCGTATCGCTCAGGTGTTGACTGAGTCCCGTGAGCGTATCGTTAAAACTGCTGGTGATCAGCTATTTCAAAAGCGTCCTGATGTGGTTTCTCCCGGCGGTAATGCCTACGGTGAAGAAATGACCGCAACTTGCCTGCGCGACATGGACTACTACCTCCGCCTCATCACTTACGGTGTGGTTGCAGGTGATGTTACCCCCATTGAAGAAATTGGATTGGTGGGTGCCCGTGAGATGTATAACTCGTTGGGTACATCTATTCCTGCAATGGCTGACTCCATTCGCTGCATGAAAAGCGTGGCAACATCAATGATGTCTGGTGACGAAGCTGCTGAAGCTGCGTCTTACTTTGACTATGTTGTTGGTGGCTTACAGTAAGCCCCTGCCCTCAGCATTTCTTTGGCAACTTTTTAAGACTGCTGACGTAAGAATGCTGATGTCATCTCTTTTTTAGATCAAACCGATCAAACAATTCAGAAGTCCATTTTAAGGAAGCAAACCTAATGCAAGATGCAATTACTGCTGTAATTAATGCGTCAGACGTTCAAGGTAAGTATCTTGATTCGTCTTCCATGGATAAGCTCAAAGCTTATTTCCAAACAGGTGAACTGCGCGTTCGTGCAGCCACCTCTATCAGCGCCAATGCGGCTGAAATCGTCAAGGAAGCAGTGGCTAAGTCCCTGTTGTACTCTGACATCACTCGCCCCGGCGGCAACATGTATACGACTCGTCGCTATGCAGCCTGCATTCGTGACCTCGACTACTACTTGCGCTACGCCACTTACGCCATGCTCGCAGGCGATCCTTCCATTCTTGATGAGCGCGTGCTCAACGGCTTAAAAGAGACTTACAACTCCTTGGGCGTACCCGTAGGTGCAACTGTTCAGGCCATTCAAGCCATGAAAGGCGTAACCGCTAGCCTTGTTGGCGCTGATGCTGGAAAGGAAATGGGCGTTTACTTTGATTTCATTTGCTCTGGCCTCAGCTAGGCGAGTACAGATTGTTACAAGCAGTTTGTTAAAGGCAAATTGTTCAAAGCAGTTTGTTGAAGTCCAAAGCAAAGCGATCGCTAGCCGATAGTTAGTTGGCAAGTTGGTTGCACGTTAGTTCCCATTACTCGGATTCATTGGTCTTCTTTACAGATTTCCAGTGAGCCTAATCTCTGTCTAGAAGTCTAGGGTGAGTGTTAGGAAATTAAAGGCTGATCGACAAGGAGGAGAAATTGACTTTCCTCCATGTGCTAAGAGGCTTTGATTGGTTAGCATTGATGTTTAGACTTCTAGATAGTATTTCAGCTTGAACCCCTACATCTATTAAGTGCCTTACGTTTACCTTCGTCTATTGGGTGAAGGTGCTATTTTCTGAAGGTTCTGACCTATTTCTGGGGATGTATTGACGTTGAGAGGCGTCTGAAAAAGTTTTAGATAGTTTCGTTAGATATCCGATTAGATACCAAAGAGGCCCTTGTTATGCGAATGTTTCGAGTCACTGCTTGTGTTCCAAGTCAAACCAGGATTCGGACTCAGCGTGAGCTGCAAAATACATATTTTACGAAGTTGGTTCCCTACGACAACTGGTTTAAAGAGCAGCAGCGCATTCAAAAGATGGGCGGAACCATTGTTAAAGTGGAGTTAGCAACTGGTCGTCAAGGTGCTAATACAGGCTTAGCCTAGCCAGTTATACTCACCAGCATCTGTTGGACAGAGCGTTTTTGGGTAGAAAGTTTTTTGGGTGGAAAGTTTTTTGCAAAGAGTTGTTTGGCAAAGAATTGTTTTGCAGAGAGTTTTTTGGCAGAGAGTTTTTTGGCAGAGAGTTTTTTGGCAGAGAGTACAGAAATCTTTTTACAATTAGCTTGCTTAATCCACTATTAGGCAACTCGCTCAGCAGCGCAGTCCAGGATCTTCAGTATCTAAGATTTGCTCGATTTGCTCTATGGACTGACTGCTATTAGTGGCTCACAAGCAAAAGTAATTAAAAACGAAGCGGCTTTCAGACTGGTGAGCCGCTTCGTTTTTTTGTGGGCAATGGCACAATTTTATGGCATCGCGCTTATGCCAATCACTATAGCCTGTACCGGATGCATTCGGTACAGGCTACTCACTTGGCCTGTTGTCCTGCAAAGGTTTCACCAAAAT
>JAAUPS010000132.1 GCA_012033015.1 Phormidesmis sp. RL_2_1 | reverse complement strand
GAAGACGACTACGCCTACTACCCCCACTATGGTCGCTACCATCATCATGGGGCGTGGGGCTATGGGTATTACCGCGATCGCCACCACTACTATTACGATTCGTACAATCGCAATGTCGATTTTAACGAATCCGATGCGGCCAGCTTTGAACAAGATGACGACCAAGATTATGAAATGGATCTTGATGCTAGTTAATGGCCCCTGCGAGCATGGCTAGGGCAACATCGAGATCGGCTTGGTTTATCTATGCTTTGGGTAGCGGCTGGGGCCATCTCAATAGAGCCCTAGCCCTAGCAACTGTCGCTGCCCAACATCGGCCAGTGCATGTGCTCACCAACAGTCCCTATGCTGAGCACTTCATGCCCCATCTGCCAGCGTTGCCTTTAACCATTCATCAACTGTCTACTTCTCAACTGTCCACTTTTCAACTGTCTACTTCTCAACGGGCCACTTCTCAACGGGCCACGTCTCAACGGGCCACGTCTCATTCGTTGAAAGATGCGCGACAAACCATCCAAGCTCTGCTGCAATCTGTTGCTTACGACACGCTAGTGATCGATACTTTTCCGAGGGGCTTGGTGGGTGAACTGGCTGATGTGATTCCGTCGCAGCGCCAAGTTTGTCATGTTTTAATTCACCGCGACCTCACTCCTGACTATGTCATGGCTAAAGCAGTCGCCGCCTTTAGCCGCCAACACTACGATGGCATTTTGATTCCGGGAGAAGTATCCCCACCTTTAGCCCATCTTCCCCAGGTCAAAGTAACGGCCCCTTGGCTGAGTCGAGATGCCGCAGCACTTGCCGATTGCGCCAAAATCAGAGCGACATTGGGGCTTGTGACAGATGATCCGCTCATCATAGTCTGCGGGACTGGGCCGCCAAAAGAGCTGGCTTTTTTTGGGCAGCTCACCGCGCAGTTGGCCCAGGCTTTTCCTACGGTGAGTGTGCGCTGTTTGGCGGCGAGATGTCCGCCTGGTTGTGCGATGGCTGATTGGATATGTCATTGGCCCGGATTGGAGGTGCTTCAATGGGCTGATGTGGTGGTGGGTAGCGGCGGCTATAACTTGGTACATGAGTGCATGGCGTTACAAGTGCCCTTGGTGGCGTTTGCACAGCGGCGAAAATATGACCGTCAGGCGCGGCGAATTCGACAATTTCAACAATATGGTTATCTCGTGGAGCAGGTGCCGGAGGCGATTGAGGCGATCGCATCGTTGCTCAGCGCTGGTATTGCCGCTAGCAAAGGAACCGCTAAGGCCATGCCACACTACGCCAACGGACGGCAGGCGGCGATTGCCCATATTGAAGCTTGGCGAGCCCACAAATTTGGGCTGATGTCCCGCTAGAATGACCCCATGTGTCGTTTTTACCCGTGCTATGCCTACCGCCGCTCAAGAAGCTAGAACAACGAAGCTATCTTCGAATGCCTCGTCGAAGTTTAGGGTTTGGAAAAGATTTCGGCGCGATCGCATGGCCATATTAGGTGCGTTCATTTTATTGCTGATCACCTTTAGCGTCATACTCGGCCCTTTGCTGTACACCGTCTCCTATAGCACCATTGACTTTGCTAGAGCCACCCTTTCTCCGAGCTGGCAGCACCCCCTGGGCACTAACGATCTGGGGCAAGATCAGCTTGCCAGACTACTCTGGGGCGGTCGAGTGAGTCTGGCTGTTGGCATTACTGCCATGCTGGTATCGATTGTGTTGGGGACACTCATTGGTGCGGTAGCTGGTTTTTGTGGCGGTGTCATTGACAGCGGGTTAATGCGCCTAACAGATTTATTTTTATCGTTGCCGCAGTTGCCCTTACTGTTACTGATTATTTATCTCTTTCGCGATCCGGTGCGAAGTTTGGCAGGGCCAGAGGTGGGCATTTTTTTACTGATTATTTTAGTCATTGGGGCGCTGACGTGGATGTCTACCGCGCGGCTGGTGCGAGCGGGCTTTTTAGCCATGAGAGAACAAGCTTTTGTGCAGGCGGCGCGATCGCTAGGGGCCCATCCGCTGCGCATTGTGTGGCGACATATTTTGCCAAATGTAATTGGCCCTGTGATTGTGGCGGCGACCTTGGGCGTGGGCAATGCCATTATCACCGAATCGACCCTCAGCTTTTTAGGCATTGGTTTTCCGCCAGATGTCCCCACTTGGGGGCGGATGCTGTTTGACGCGCAAAATTACATTGTCAGCGCACCGTATTTGGTGATTTTTCCGGGACTGGTCATTTTTTTGACAGTGCTGAGTGTGAACTATGTCGGCGATGGCTTGCGAGATGCTTGGGATGTGCGATCGCGATAGCATCAAGCTGTTCAAATCGCGTTAGGGTTGCGGCAAAAATTGTGATGAAGAACACAATTTCTGCCATGATGGCGAGTGAAAAATGACTGCGCTGATCATGGCTGCTTTGATACTTTTCAGGCTCATTCTTTTAAGGGCCATGCTTTTAACCACTTTTTTATAGAGCATTATTTGAGTCTGTCGAGATGGCGAGGCAAACTATCTAGATCTGGCTCCGAGCATCCTGACAGTATCTTGACAGCATTCTAAATAGTATCCTGTTAAATGAATCGTAGATAAAGACATGCAAAAGTGATTTCAATCACGCATTTTCTGCGCTTGGATCACTGCATTTTTTTGAAGGCTGTAGAACAGAATCTTTCTGATTGTTCTGAGGCCATTGATGTGGTTAATGTCACCAACCAAAAGCCCAGTATACTGAGCTTTTGGGCAGTTATTCGGTTATAAATTTATTGAACTGATGAAGTGCATCTCAAACTTGTAAAAGTTCTAAGTAGAGATGCAAAAATACGAAGATATACTGATATAAAAAAGACCTAGGGAGAATACTATGTGCATCAGGTTTTAGCCTTTGGTTGGGGTGCTGTTATAAGTTGTTATATGCACCCTTGTCAAAACTTGACCACAGCGGTAGAGTACAGCTAGCAATTTTTAAGTATGGCTAGTATGGCTAACTATTAATATCAGTATCCTCGTTTTTTTGAGGTAACTTTTTAACGTTAGCGCTCTAAAGTTAGTTTGCTCATATTGCTTACAACTAGATGACGACTGGATTGTGCCCCATTTGCTTGAGGTGTGCAAGGGATATTTATTGGCTATTTAATCAAATTATTTTTATACATCGCACTTGAAGATGCAGCGGTAAGATGCAGCCGTAAGACAGGCCCAACGTTTTTGTTGTTTCACTGTTTTTAAAGAATGCTCTGAAGATGCTTGTTTCTGAAGCTTGCCTCTGAAGATGGTTGACGCTGCCATGTCTTGGTTGAGGTGTGTAGGTTGCAAATCATTTTGTAAATCATTTATCGATAGTTTGAGGGTGTAGTCGCTGAGATTGGGTGAGCAGTGTGTGGGGTTTTACGGCTAATGGTGATCAAATTGACTTTTCGATATGTATGTTTTGTCAGTCTCTCGGCTGTTTTGGCCGTTGGCACAATAGCCTTGAGGGCGACAGCCTCTGAACTAGCAGCATCAGACCTGTTGGAACCGTTTGAAGCGTTTGAACCGTTTGCATCAATAGACACCGCGCCGCTGCTGTTGTCAGATGCGTCATCCTCACCAACAGCAGCGGTGCCAACAGCAGCCTCGCCAACATTAGATGATGCTTATGCATTGGGGCCAGGAGATGCCATTACTATCGAAATTTTCAATGTGCCAGAATACAGCGGTGCTCAGCAGGTATTGGCGGATGGCTCTTTGAATTTACCTGTGGTAGGGGCCGTCAATGTGGATGGTTTGACCTTGCAAGAAGCCGGAAATGTGATTTCTAGAGCTTACCAAAGAGAGTTGCGATATCCTCAGGTGACGGTAGTATTGGCCTCGCCTCGGCCTTTGCGCGTGGCGATCGCAGGTGAGGTCAGTCAACCGGGTCTCTACACGCTCACCCCTGAAGGCAATGCTCAATTTCCCACAGTTGCCCAAGCTTTGCAACGTGCAGGCGGTGTCACCCAAGCGGCTGACTTACACCGGGTGCAATTACGACGCACCAACGGTCGTAGGCCCGCACAAACCATTGTTTTAGACCTGTGGGAACTGTTGAACAATGGCAATGTCCGTCAGGATTTACCCCTGCGGGATGGGGATGCCATTGTGATTGGCGAAACCTCTACGGTCAACATTGCGGCGACCAATCAGCTATCTGCTTCAAACCTCGCCTCGAATGTCAATCAGCCAATGACGGTGGCTGTTGTCGGTGAAGTGTTTCGGCCCGGTGCCTATGAGTTTGGGACAGGTGAGGAACAAAATAAGGGCCGCACAACTGTTACGCGGGTGGTGCAAACGGCTGGCGGCATTAAGCCTTCTGCCGATATTCGCCGGATTCAGGTGAGGCGGGTGACCCGCAGCGGTGCAGAGCAACTGATTGATTTGGATTTTTGGCAGCTCTTGCAAGCAGGAGATCTCAGCCAAGATTTGGTGCTGCAACAGGGCGATACGGTGATTATTCCGGTGGCGACTGCTAGTACACCTAGTGAAATTACTCAGTTGGCCGCTGCCAATGTTTCTCCTGCTCAAGTGAGTGTGAATGTTGTTGGTGAGGTTGCTAGTCCGGGGGCGCTTCAGGTAGCGCCTAATACCACTTTGAATCAAGCCGTGCTGGCAGCAGGTGGATTTAACAATCGCGCGACTGAAGTGGTTGAACTCATTCGCCTGAATCCTGACGGCACGGTGACCCAACGACAGGTGGAGGTAGATCTGGCCCAAGGGATTGATCCGGATAAGAATCCGTTGATTTTGAACAACGATGTGGTGGTGGTCGGTCGTAATGGCAGAGCGCAGTTTGGCGATAGTATTGGGTCTATTCTGAGTCCCTTTTTACAAATATTGTCGCCATTGCGACTGTTTTTCTAACGCTTGTTTTTCCCAGGTGCGTGCTGTGCGATTGAGCCATGGTATCGCCAGATTAAATTATCTTTCTCAACTGTTTTTCTCAACTGTCTTTCTAACTTTATCGGCTGCGATCGCATGGAAATCTTTCAACCCGCTTCGTCACCCGCTTCTTTGAATGGTAGCAGCGCCGCTAGCAACAACACAGCGCCTGTGCCGATTCCAGCCAACGGCGTGATGGTGCCACCGACTCAGTCCTCAATCTTAGAGTCTTGGCAGCTCTATGCCCAGCAAGAAGAAGAAAGTGACCTGCGCAATTTCCTGATGGTTTTGCGGCGGAGAGCCTGGGTGATTGTAGGGGTGGCCGCGCTGGTGATGGCCGCAGCAACCGCTAGAACCCTCAGTGAGGTTGAGATTTTTCAAGGGCAATTTCGGGTCTTGGTAGAGCCTGTCAATGCCGATGAAGATCTATCTGATTTGACGTCGGTTTTGGGTGAGAGAACTCTAGCTAAATCAAGCTTGGACTATGAAACGCAAGTTCAGGTTTTGCGAAGCCCCGAGCTGATTACGCCCGTCGCTGAACAGCTCCAGCAGACCTACCCTGATTTGAGCTATCTGACTATTTTAGAGAATTTGACTATTAAGCGATTGGGTAATACCAAAATTTTGGAAGTGAGCTACACCAGCTCTGATGCTGTGCAGGCCCAAGTTGTACTCGATCAGCTCTCGCAAGCTTATCTGGCCTATTCACTCAATGAGCGACAAACTAATTTGAGGCAGGGAATTAACTTCATTGAAAATCAGCTCCCTGATTTACAAGCGCAGGTAGATACGATTCAAGCCCAGCTCGAAGATTTTCGGCGGCGCTACAATTTTATTACGCCTGAAATTCAATCTGCTCAGCTCTCTGAACAAAAAACGGAGCTGATTTCGCAGCGCTTAGAGTTGGAGCGTCAGTTTTCTGAAGCGCAGCAATCACTCAACAACTTGCAAGGACAATCAGGAACTTTGGCGGCTCTAGAGGGTGCGCCTGTTTATCAACAGCTCTTGAGTGAGCTGCGTACGGTAGAAACCAAAATTGCTGCTGAACTCACTCGCTTTAATCCTGATAGTTTGTCAATTCGGGTGCTCGAAGAGCAGCGTAATAATATGCTGCCGTTGTTGCAGCAGGAAGCGCAGCGGGTGGTGGGCACGAAGGGTGCGATCGCAACTAACAATTTGCAGATCTTACAAGGGCAGGGACAAACCTTAATCAATGCTGAACAACAAGTGGCTGCAGGCTTAAATCTATTGCCCTCCCTGATTCGTTCCTATACTGATTTACAGCGTGAATTGGAAGTGGCGACAGAGGCGCTGACTCGGTTCCGAGTGACCCGTGAGACGCTAGCAATTGAAGCCGCCCAAACCGAAATTCCCTGGCAGATTATTGAAGCACCGACAAAACCAGATAAGCCTATTTCGCCTGATTTGAACCGCAGTTTGCTATTGAGCTTAGTGGTTAGTTTATCGTTGGGTTTGGTGGCAGCTTTGCTCTTAGAAAAACTCGACAATGTCTATCACTCTATAGATGAACTGAAGGCAGGCACGAAGCTGCCGCTATTGGGTACGCTGCCCTTTAATAAAGAGCAACGAGATCGCAATATGCCGAAGAAAGGCGCGATCGCGACGATGGCTGATCGCCTTTCGCAGGTTCGCTTTAACCAGAGCGCAAAATCGAATTACTACGACTACGGTACCAATAGTGAAGCTTCCTTTTTAGAAGCGTTGCGCGTATTGCACACCAATATTCGTATGCTGAGTTCAGATCAACCGATTCGCTCCATTTTGATTAGCTCTGCTTTACCAGGCGATGGTAAATCTACCGTAGCTTCCACCCTCGCTCAAGTGGCAACAGCCATGGGGCAACGGGTGTTAGTGGTAGACATTGATTTGCGCAAACCTCAAGTTCATGAACGATTGCAGGTGTCCAATCACCTCGGACTCTCGAATTTAATTGCCGATGATTTACCGCTCAAGTCTGCTATTCAACAGGTTGATCCGACGGGAAATCTTTTTGTGTTACCTGCTGGCAAGATACCGCCTGATCCAGCCAAGCTGTTAGCGTCTCAAAAAATGCAGCAGTTGATGGGAACCTTTGATCGCTGCTTTGATTTGGTGATTTACGATGCGCCGCCCGCGACTGGCCTGGCGGACGTGAGTTTAATTGGCCATCGCACCGATGGTTTAGTGCTAGTTACGCGAATGGGTAAAACCGATCGTAGTGTCCTTACTCAAACGATTGAGACGTTGAAAATGGCACAAGTAACGACCCTAGGGATTGTGGCCAATGGTGTGAAGGCTTATGGCTATAGCGGTTATCGCTACTATGCTTATGGCTATGGTGCTGATGCCGATGAGAGAAGTGTTGATGGCGCTGCTGATAGTGCCTATGCTAAAACCACCCAGGTTCCTGGTTATTCTTCCAAAAATAATGATCTCTTTTAAGCAGGTGGTTCAACGTTCGGTATTGCCTGCACAGGTACGCTGGCAACATTCTGATGTGATCTGCAGCGGCATTGACCAAACTCAACTTGTGATTGCCGATGCGCCAACAGGCCATGTGCCGTTTTCTTTTATGGTGATGGGCGATACCGATGCGGGGGAGCCTACAGATTTTGCCCAGGGTTTTGCCCAGCAGCTTATACAGCACATGGGTGAGAGTCGTTTTTTGTTGCATACCGGTGATGTGGCTTATCCTGTGGGCACTTACCGCAACTATTTAGAAGGGTTTTTACGACCTTATCAGGCGTTGTTATCGGGGGTGTCGAGCGATGCTACCCCTACAAGTTTGAGACGCTCAGCCGCTAAGATTGTTTTTAATCGACCCTTGCTGCCTGTACCTGGTAATCATGACTATGCACAGGTCTCAACTAGGGCCTATTGGTGGCACCGGGCAATGGTTTGCTTGTGCGATCGCCTGTGTCAAACCTTGAATATAGACTTGGGTTGTAACGGGGGCTACAATGGTGCAGCCTATGGCCAAGTATTTTTAGACAACTTAGCTCAAATTCCGGCTGATCGCTTAGCAGCTCATTTGTCAGCCCACTACAATGCCCTGCTCAGCGAACCGTTGCCTGGAGTAACCGAAGCAACCGAAGCAACCGGAGCAACCGGAGCAACCTACGGCCTCAGCTATCAGGCTGGCGTGTTTACCCGGCTTCCCAATCGCTACTATCACTTTCGCTACAGCGGCGTAGATTTTTTTGCGCTTGACTCCAACACTTGGAACACTTCTGCTGATGAGCCAGGGTTCGATCACCAACAGTTGGCGTGGTTAGAGCAAGGGCTCATAACCTCTTGTCAAATGCCGAATACCATAGGCCGAATAATTTATTTGCACCACTCACCCTACACCACCGAAGAGAGCCGCTGGCAGCAACTCGAAACATTGTGGGTGAGACGGCATCTCAGAAAAGTTTTGGACCGAGTCGCTGCTAACGTCTCCCTGCCGAAAACATCTCCTTTAATCGACTTAGTGATGAGTGGCCATGCCCATTGCTTCGAACATGTGCGCACTGTAGATACTGGCCATGCTGATTCTTGTCTCGACTGGGTTGTTTGTGGGGGCAGTGGTGCGAGCCTTAGGCGACAGCGAAAAGGTGATTCGACTGAGATTTTAGAAACAATTGCTGCTGAGAAACTTTCTGCTGAGAAACTTTCAGTCAAGTCACCTCAAAAAATGCTAGCCTACCTGTGCAGCATCGGCATTACACTGGCGTGGTAGCACAATCACAGTGCTACATTGGTCGCCATGTTCAGAGGCCAATTCGAGGGCCAGTTCGAGGGCCAATTCGAGGGCCAATTCAAGCCTACAAAAATCAACATTTTCACAGTTTTGCTCGGGTCGATGTGCAACCTCATTCCCCGCAAAAGTTTGCGGTGCATCCTTTTGTCGTCGTCCGCAATCGCGATGGCTGGCATACAAAAGCATTGGCCCCATTGGCCACCTCGCCCGGTATGCAAAACCTTTGTGCAGTAGCTGGCACACGATAGAGAGATTGTTTCCCAAAAAGAACGTGTGAGGAATAAAGACATGGTGCTCGAAAATCCGCTAGCTCGCACTATTCGAGCATCGGGGCAAGGATCAACAGCCTGTAACACAAAAGCTAACTCTGGTGTGTTAAAACTGCTGATCATGACGCAGTTTTTTCCACCGGATTTTGCCGCAACGGGGCAGCTTATCGAAGAACTGGTTCATCAGTTGGGTCGCCAGCAGGTGGATGTCAAAGTGTTTACCGGTCAGCCAGGATACGCTTTTGATAAAGGGGAAGCCCCGATGGTGGAACAACAGGGCAATGTTCAGGTGAGGCGATCGCGCATGAGCCAGTTGTTTCCTAGTCGTATTCGTGGCAAAGCGCTCAATGGTGTGCTGTTTGCGATTCGCTCCATTTTGCATTTAGCCAAGCAGGTAAAACGCTACCAAGTGCTGATGGTGACAACAGCGCCTCCTTTTTGCCAGTGATTGGCTATTTAGCCAATCGCTTTTTAGGGCTGCCCTATGTGTGTTTGCTGTACGACCTCTACCCCGACATTGCCGTAGAGCTAGATGTGGTGGAAGCGACTCACCCGGTCACTCGGCTGTGGAATACGCTCAACTGCAAAGTATGGCGCAAGGCGGCTGGCATTATTGTCCTCAGCACTTCGATGAAACAGCGGGTTGTCAACCACTGCCCGGACGTAGCAGATAAAGTTTCTGTGATTCACAGTTGGGCCAATGAAAAGATTGTCGTTAGAGACAAAGCTGATAACTGGTTTGCTCAAAAGCACCACTTGATCGAGCCTTTTGTGGTGATGTACTCCGGCAATATGGGGCGCTGCCACGACATTGATACTATTTTTAAGGCAGCCGAGAAATTACAGCATGAGCCCATATTGTTTGTTTGCATTGGTGGTGGTGCCAAGCGTCAGCCGCTCATGCGAGCCGTATCAGAGGCCGGACTAAAAACTTTTTGTTTTTGCCTTATCAAGAGAAATCAGTGCTGCCATACTCGCTTACGGCCTGCGATCTTTCTCTCGTGAGCGTGGCAGCGGGGATGGAGAGCTTGGTTGCACCGAGCAAACTATATCCGTCAATGGCTGCAGGCAAGCCCGTTGCCGCTATTTGCCCAGCTAATTCTTACTTAAGACCACTGCTACAGAAGGCTCAAGCAGGTGCTACTTTTGACAACGGTGATGCCGAAATGTTGGCCAATTATATTCATCATCTTGCCCATAACAGGGATCAGGCCAAGAGCATTGGCACCTGTGCGCGACGGTATGTACAAACGCACTTTACACCGCGGATAATCTCTCAACAATATATAGAGGTGCTCAAAAAAGCCGCCTCACATGCCCATGTAACAAAATAAACGTGTAATACGCAGAATCTACGGTTGGTTGATCCGTAAAGTCACGGTTTAATAAACGAGAAAAGGCGCACAACTCATGCTCTTACGATTCATATTTTCAAAACAGCCAAGAATATTTTTTCTTAAGTGTTTTCTCTTGGTGCTTTCTTTCAGCACTTTTTTCTTAGTATTTTTTTTAGTATTTTTCTTAGGACGTCTCATGCAGACCAAAAAACGGCGCAATCGAAAACGGCCCAAACGACGCGCTATTTATTGTCCCATTCACGGCTGTTACTTGGACAGTGTCAGTCAAAAACACAGGCTGTATGCCGACAAGGAAGAACACTTGCAAGCCCGTGGCATGGGGCGTAGGGCTTCAGTTCGGGTAATGGCAAACTATACAACGGTACCTTTGGTAGGTGAGTGGTTGGAGGCTTTTTGGTGTGAGGAATGTCAGGCAAATGAATGGCACTGGGTAAGACAGATAGAAGATAAAACGTATGAACTGTCAAAGATTCCGGCAGATTTGTGGCAGCAGGCCCAGGGTGTGATTTTACCGAATGGAAACCCTACGGTAAGTGAATTTACGCGCAGGCAATCAAGGCGGATAAACGCAACGAGTGTAAAAGACTTTGCCATGGTGAGATAACTCTAGATTACAGCTTGTAGTCATGTTGAGTAACCGAATAACTTCCCAAGGGTGAAGTTCTGATGCGCACTCAGTGTGTATTTAGAGTGTGTATTCAGATGAAACAAGAGCCAATTTTGAATAGCCAATTTTGAATAGCCGATTTTTGAATAGGTGCGGGCTTCGACGGTCTTTATAAATGATCTCAGTCTCGCCTTGGCTGACCCCAAGTAGGGCAGTTAGCGGAGATGGTGTGCCTAAAAAAATAAGGCGAGAGTATTGAGCTGCCAATTGCCAATTACTTGAATGAACTATTTCTGGGCTTAAAGGGAATGGTCTTAAGCAGAATGGTCGGAAGTGAAATTATTTTGAGCGGAATATTGACATGAAAAATTACTGGTAACCGGTTCTTCGGGGCTGATTGGTTCAGAAGTTTGCATTTATTTTAGTGAGTTGGGTTGGCAAGTTCATGGTATAGACAACAATCAACGGGCTGTTTTTTTGGCCCCCAAGGTGACACACGCTGGAATCAACAGCGATTACAGGAGAAGCTATCCGATTTTTATCACCACGAATTGGATATTAGAGATCGTCAAGGTGTCCTTGATATCATTGCAAAAATTCGTCCTAATGCGATTGTCCATAGTGCAGCGCAGCCTTCTCATGATCGCGCAGCAGCGATTCCCTTTGCGGACTTTGATACCAATGCGGTGGGTACCCTGAACCTACTGGAGGCTGCTCGGCAGTTTTGTCCGGAGTCTCCGTTTATCCAAATGTCTACCAATAAAGTGTATGGCGATCGCCCTAACCTCATCTCACTGGAAGAACAGGAAACCCGCTGGGACTACGCTGATCCAACCTATGCCAACGGTATTCCTGAAAGCTTTAGCATCGACCAATCCAAGCATTCGCTGTTCGGCGCTTCTAAAGTCGCCGCCGATGTCATGGTACAAGAGTATGGCCGATACTTTGGGATGCCGACCTGCTGCTTGCGCGGCGGTTGCCTTACCGGGCCAAACCACACTGGAGTAGAGCTACACGGGTTCTTGAGCTATTTGGTGAAATGCAATCTAGAAGGCCGAGAGTACAAAATCTTTGGCTACCAAGGCAAACAAGTCCGCGACAACATTCATTCATTAGATGTCGCTCGATTTATGAATGCCTTTATTGAATCACCGCGAGTTGCCGAGGTGTATAACATTGGCGGTGGCAAAGCAAATAGCTGCTCGATTTTAGAAGCCTTTCAGCTAGCAGAGCAGTTTAGCGGCCAAAAAATGCGCTACACCTATCTATCCGAGAATCGGGTGGGCGACCACATCTGCTACTACTCCGACTTAAGCAAGATGCGCACTCACTATCCTAACTGGAATATCTCGATCTCTTTAAAGGAAACTGTGAGGCAAATTGTAACAGCTTGGCAAAGCCGTCTTGCAAGTCAGTTGGTATCTGTTGCAAGCCACTGATACCAACTGGATGATGTTGTAATAAAATCTGCACAAATTTTTATTTAGAGTTTTCATTCCTTCTTATTCCGCTCATTTACCGCCCATTTACCGCCCATTTCTGAATGATAAGTTGGACTGTAAATACGCTGTTGATGGTTGTAATGATTGAAATTATTACCGCTGATGGCGGCTATAAAGTTTTCCTAAATGTTTTTCATATGATAGGGCAGTTTTATGGCCGATGAGGGTAACTTATAGTGGCATCCACGATTCAATCTAGGCTTCTCTGATAGCTGAGTTCATCAAGAGAAACCATAGAGGAATAATCGAATTTGCGGCTTTGTATTCAAACTTCTATGTGTAGCTAGCACGTTAAAGCGAATCAGCCGAGCGTCTTTTTTGATTGTATTCACATAATTTCTCATTTCAATATTAGGAAAGAAAACCATGGCGGTATTTACAGGCATTGCTGATGTCAACGATGTTTTAACGGGTACAGCAAATAATGACAGTTTTAACCCATTCACCAGCCTCGATGTTACGACTGGAGACATCGTTAATGGGGGGGGTGGTCTAGATACTCTATTCCTGGATTATTCAGCTCAAGCCACAGGTATTGGCATTGTTAGTGCTGGCGGTTCAAATGGGTCTTTTTCTACCAGCTTATCTAAAGTTACCTACACCAGTATTGAAAGATTCAACATTACAGGCACAAAATTTGCTGACACTATTTTAGGCGGAGCCTTGAGTGATAGCTTGGTCGGTGGTGCAGGTAACGACGTGATTGAGGGCTTAGGCGGAAATGACACTATCAATGGCGGAAGTGGCAATGATATCCTGCGAGGCGGCGATAAACAATGACACTCTTATAGGTGGAGATGGCAATGACGTACTCAATGGCGGCAACGACATTGATATTATGACTGGTGGGTTAGGCAACGATATTTATATCGTAAATTTCTTTGGCACTAGTGCGAATGGTTCGAGTGAGCAAGTGATTGAAAACTCTGGTGAAGGGTATGACAAGGTAATCTCTAGCGTTAGCATATCTTCTCTTTATGACAATGTTGAAGGGCTTATTTTGGAAGAAGGCTCTACTGCTACAGTCGGCAATGGCAATAGTGAAAAAAACAAAATCGAAGGCAACAGCAGAAATAATTCTCTCAATGGTTTTGCAGGTGATGATCAGTTGTTTGGTGGCGCCGGTAATGATCTGTTGTTGGGCGGAGACGGACTTGACTTTTTGTATGGAGAGGATGGTAACGACCTATTGGTGGGCGGAAATGGTTCAGATCGACTGACAGGAGGTGCTGGTAGAGATGCCTTCCGCATCGACGTATTAGATGGTTCGACTGATCTTATCTATGACTTCTCGGTTGTTGATGACCTGATTGAAATTTCAAAATCAGCCTTTGGGTTATCTCTGGCGCTCGGTACCCTGAGCGCAGGTAATTTTGTGCTAGGTTCCAAAGCTAGCGATGTCAATGACTTTTTTGTTTATGATGCCATGACTGGTAGACTCACGTTTGACAGCGATGGTAGTGGAGCTGGGATGGGCGCTGGAATTGCAATACTTACAACAAAACCTAGTGGATTCAGCAATGCGGACATCAGAATCATTGCTTAGGCAAGATTTCGATTCAGACTATTTGCAATGAGGCTTAGAAAGCCTTTAGTAAAAGCGGTAAGAGTATTTTGATTCTCTTGCCGCTTTTGCACTTTAAAGTAGAAATAGCATCAGTATTAGCGGTAGCAGCGCTGTTAAAAACAGAAGTAGAGAACGGTTCAGTGCTAATGATATTGACGCATACTCACCTATGAAACTGTTAATCACCGGCATTTGTGGCTTTGTTGGCTCTACATTGGCCAAAGCTTTTTTGAAGTGCGATTCAAACTGTCACATCATTGGCATTGACAACTTTTCG
>JAAUPS010000131.1 GCA_012033015.1 Phormidesmis sp. RL_2_1 | reverse complement strand
GATCATAAATACGAAGGTCGCGGCGGAACCAAACTAGGGTGCGATTCATCAAGTCGTTGGGGCAAGAGAAGCGGATAATACGATTTATTTTGCAGGGTGTTTATTTTGCAGGGTGTTTATTTTGCGGTTGCAAGTTTCACTGCAAATATTTTGACACAGCAGATATTGGCTCGCATGTTGTAACCTAATAGCCAGCGTGAGGCCAGCGTGGAAGGAATTGGTTGCATTCGTGCTGGGTTGCATTCGTGCACTGTGCTACATATGCCAAGCTATATGCGCCAAACTACATGCGCTAGGCTATATGCGCACATGGCTTGACGTAGAGTGATGGAGGGCTGCTTCTTTTTATTTACTGTTATTTGTTTGCTGTAATTTGTTTGCTATAAAAGTCTGGCTAGAACAGTTGACGCTGAACATTATCAAGCGCGATCGCACCTTCTCCTTAGTCTTGCTGATGAGCGGGATTTTAATGGGATTGGCACCGGTTAAGGCTTGGCCCCTCGCTTGGATAGCGCTAGTGCCACTGTGGCGAATCACCCATCACTTGCCAGCAAGATATCAGCGCCAAACCAACATTCAGACCAATATTCAGACCAATCTCCAGACCAATCTCCAGACCAATCTTCAAACCAATCTCCAGACAGACACTAATACCACCATCAAAACAATCACGGCATTTGGTGGTGCGGCTATTTGGGGCGTAGCCTATCACGGCACGGCGCTAGCGTGGATTACCGCTTGGCAGCAGCCATTGATATGGCTAGGTGTACCTTGGCTAGCAAGTGGTGTAATTGCTCTATTCGCTTGGTTATTTATTACCCTGTGGGGCGCAGCGATTGGTATGACTTGGCTCGCGCTGATGATGGCGGTGAGTCGATGGCATCCGCTCAAGGGCATAGTGCGGGTGCTGGTGGGCACGGCCCTATGGTGTGCGGTGGAGTGGGTGTGGAGTAAAGGGCCACTGTACTGGACTTCATTGAGCTATACCCAGAGCCCCGATAATTTGGCTGCTCTCCAACTCGGCCAACTATCGGGGCCAATCACCATTACGGCGGCAATTGTGGTGGTTAATGGATTGTTAGCAGAGATCTGGGAGGCTATGACCTGGGATGACATATGTAAACATCGCTACTTTGAATTGAGAGAAGTAAGACGTTACTGGCTAGGTGCGATCGCATTCTTTATTGCGCTGCACTTAGTGGGTTTAGGGCTCTATAGTCATCCACTGGCAGATAGGGACGATCAAGCCCTGCTAGTGGGCCTGATTCAGGGCAACATTTCGACAAAAGAGAAAATATTAGGAGAAAAGGGGCCTAGCTCTCAGCAGGTGTATTTAGAGGGTTATGAAAGGCTAGCGGCTCAAGGGGCTGAGCTTGTAGTCACACCAGAAGGGGCCATTCCAGCAGTGTGGAATTCTCTCCCTAAGCGTAATTTGATTCAGCGCACTGTTGCTAACAATGGTGTGCCATTAATACTGGGCACCTTCGTGCATCAAAATATGGCGCGAAACCAAGGGCCATTAACGCAAAGTTTGCTGAGTTTGACATCTGCAGGCAGCGTGATGGGTCGCTACAACAAAGTCAAACTGGTGCCACTCGGTGAATACCTGCCTTTCGAGCCCATTTTAGGCCCGATTGTAAATCGTGTTTCAGCTTTTGGCAGCCTGATGCCAGGTCGCTTTGACCAACAGTTAAACACGCCATTTGGGCCGATGGCAGCGGGCATTTGCTATGAAGCCGCTTTTGCTGAACTCTACCGGCAGCAGGTCAATCGTGGCGGACAGGCGATTTTGACAGCCTCTAATAATGATCCGTATGGATCTCGCCAAATGATGCAGCACCATGCCCAAGATGTCATGCGGGCCATTGAAACCGATCGTTGGGAAGTGCGGGTAACCAATACCGGCATTTCGGGGGTCGTCGATCCTCGCGGGCGATCACAATGGCTTTCTGAGCCCAATACCTACACCACGCATCTGGCCAATATCTACCGGCGGCACACCATGACACCCTATGTACGCTGGGGTGATTGGCTGACGCCATTGCTGTTAGGCGTTAGTGCAATCCTGTTGGGCCGCGCTCAAGGGTGACTATAGCGTTTCTCGCTGGGCTAGACGACAGATATTGCGGTGAAACCTTGACAGAACAATAAGCAGGTCAAGTAAGTCGCGATACCCGTTGGTGTAGCCTCGCTGTCGGCGTTAGGCATCTGGGTACCGCTACGTACCGCTACGTACCGCTACGTACCGCTACGTACCGCTACGTACCGCTATGTACGGCTATACTGTCCACTCTGCAAGCTTTAAGCAGCCCAGTAGAACGTCAAGGCACTGATAACAACCAGCGCGATCGCAATTTTTTCTTGTAACTGCTGACGCTGGGTCTCCGCTGAGGTCGCTGGAACTGACAAAACAGCTACTTTGACCTGGGATTGAGGGTGAGAAACATTACGCATAGTCATATTCTCCTGAGTTTTAAGTCTTAGCGTCATTTCGACGCTTGTATTGACTTTTGTATTGACTTCTTATTCTTCCTTAATCTTATATGAACAAATGTAAACTTGATGTGCACAATTCCGTATAACTTCGGAGTAAGCGGTTGAAAGGGCCTAATTTAGAGACCTTTTGGCAATTGTTAAATCAATCTGGAAGCTTGGTTTATGAGAATTGACTCCCCCATTTACGCCCAAGTTTCTAAGGCAGATGCCCAAGCTTCTAAACGGCTAGTGACTTGCGATCGCTCGACTCAAAGGTGGCTGCTATCCAAATAAAAATCAGCCCCAACACAATACCTACCGCCCACAGCAGCAGCGAATATTCGCTGATAAACAACCACAGCACCCGCACAATTTGCAGCATAAACGTGCCTGTGCCCACGTACAAAAATGCGCGTACTTTTAGCGCTAACCCTGAAAAGATTAGGCCAATACCCAGGGCTAAGGTAATGGCTGCATAGACCAGCATGGGGCTATACACTTCAGCTTGATACAGCGCTGTCATCCCCACCAATCCACTTGCGAGGATGCGTAACCAATGCCGTTGCTGCCGCTTAGAGAGATCTTCAAAGTGGGGCTCTACTGCTGCAAAATACAGCACCGAAAGTCCAAACATGAGGCTAAATATCAGGGCAGTCAGCCATCCTTGACTATTGAGATAGCGCCATAGCGCCCAGTCAAACAACAGCACACTGAGATAGCTTAGTCGCACCCGATCAAACTGTTTTGCCATCCAAGCGTAAAACGCACCGACGATTAATACACTTTGGGTGGGTATCTGCAACAAGGTCACCGATACAGTCGCTGCCGGTAGCCACAGCCCCAACCATCGCCATGGTCGCGGTGGCCAGCCCCACCGTTGCCAAGGTGATCGGTAAATGACAAAGCCAATGATGCAGGCGATCGCGCCTCCCCAAGTCAACAACACTGTGCGATCAGGAAACCAAACAAAGCGATCATAAGCCAGACACAACAGCCCTTGGACTAAACCGCTGATCGTCCAACCGGGTTGAGCCATCCCTAGCGCTAGCGGCGACCAGCGGCGATTGCCCGCGCTCAAGGCATAGCTTGCGGCCAGTAAGGCGCTCACTGTCCAAATGGCAATTCCGTGGGGTTGACTTAGCCCTGCTAGGGCAGCTACTGCTAGCAATACGGTGCTTAGCACCCAGTGCAGATGGGCCACAGCGATCAAGTTCTTGAGTGGCATCTGTAAATATCGGCATAGCCAAGGGCTCAGATACCGATGTGTCAGCCCAATCAACAAAGCCAGAGCAGCCAGTAGGGTGAACCCATCGCCCGGTTGGCCGCGGCTTGCCTGCAGCATTTGATACACCAGCACCTCATAAGCGCCTATGGATATCAGCGCTAAGCCAATGTAGCTGAGTGGGCCGAAAGCGGCTTTTCTGCGTCCAATGCCGCAGAAAATCATCGCTGCAAACAGCGTGTATAGCCCTGCTTGTAGCTGAAGGCTGCTGTGAGCTAACCACAACCCTAGCCCTGCGTAACCTATCGGAATCACATGCCAACTAAGGCGATAAGGTGGCCGCCTGATCACCCAAATATCAGCAGCAATTTGAGTGATAAAGCCAAGGGCTAAGATGGCGATCGCCATTCTGGCTATGCCCATGCCCTGCAGACTCATTGCCAACATCACCACAATTGCCGCTGTCCAGGCCAAACTCACATAGTGCCACCCGCTGGGCCGGTAGCGAATCGATTCGACCAGGATAGCCATGAGTAATATGGCCGCGGCGATCGCATTATTCACTGTTGTTTGGGTGCTGCCAGTTAGCGCTACAGCATCGCTCAACAGCCAACTCACCAGCAGCGTTGCAATGCCTAGGAAACAAACCATCAAAACCCATCCCCAAGACTGGCTAGCCCGCGTAAATATCAACGCCCAATCCCCTGAACGACGCTCTAAAACTCTTTGCAAAAGCCATAGGGCGGCAATTTCGATGACCCCCAACAACCAGAGCCAGCCAGTATCAGCACCACCTTGGATCACGAGGCCATAGAACAATCCGCTGGTGATGCAGGCGATGCCCGATAACAGGGTAAACATCGCTACCCAATAACTGCGCCAAATACGACTATTGAAGCCCGTGCAGAGGGTGCCAACAGCAAAACTTGCGATCGCTATCGGCCAAGTTGTCAACCACGCGCCCTGCATCACCAGTGCCAACATGGTGAGGCCAACCATTGCACGGGGCCACAAAGCTTGCCTATGATGGGCAATACAGGTCAATGTCACCGGCACCAGCAGCCACAACCAAGGGGCATGTTCAGCCCAGCTTAGGATCATCAACCCATAGCTCAGTCCGGCTAGGACAATACCGGCAAGTCCTGTGCTCTTTTGCCAGTGCATTGCCCTTGGTCGTTGGCGTCGTTGGGCCAACGACAAACAGCCGATCAGGAAATGGATGGTGAGTTCTGCGATCGCAACCCCCAAACAAACGCGAGCCCAACCAGCTATCGAGAGCCCAACCAGCCCATAATGAATCCAAGCTGCCAGCGTCAACAACCCCATACCGTGGATCAGCGCCAGCGATTTTTCACTCAGATCCCCGCTCACCAGCAGCTTGCACCATAAAACAACCGACAGCGTAATGGTACACAGCAACAAACTCATCGCTGCTGTAAAGCTGTTACTTAAGCCCAGCAGGATTAAAAATACCCCTGTTGCCCACCCCACCTTTGCAGTGGTTTTAGCAAGCGCAAACTGCTGCCACTGAAGCAGCCTGCCCGTGAACCCCAACAGCCCCCACAAAAACGGAAAAAAGCCTAAACTTAGCCATTCACTGCTGCTAATTGGTTGAATCGATAGCTGCGCCGACAGTTGGCTCAGCAGCGGCTCTCGTATACCGGCAGGAATCATTCCACCCATAAGCCAGTAAGCCTGTGCCGCTACGGCCAAAAAAACCAGTAAAGACTTTTTTTGCTGTTGCTGCGGGAATGGCTGCTGGAATTGCTGCTTGAGCCGATGCCACAGTAGCCCTAGCGTTAATCCACTGATACATAGTGCCTGCCAGGGCGCTGCTGAGTAACGGTCATTGCCCAACCCAGCAGCAACAAGCCCAACCCAGCCCAATCCCAAACGGTGTGATTTGCTTTACTGCGCGCAAGCCAAACTAGCAGCCAACCACAAATGCCAGCCGCTAAGCCCAACTGGTGAGAAGGGACTTGGGCAATGAGCAAACTGCGAAACAATAAAATGACGACTGAAAGCGCCAGTGTCAGCACATCAAACGGGAGCAGTCTAGATGTTGTTACAGCTACAGATGCGTCAGGTTCTTCGAGTTCTGCCGGTTCGCGAGTTAAGTGCGATTGACGATCTTGATAGATTAAATTTAAGGCTGTACCCACTGCAGCCAAGTAGGTTGCCGCGACAGGCCAGCCGCCTGACCAGCCGCCTAACCAGCCGCCTAACCAGCCAAGGTGCAACCAACTCAGCGCCATCACATTGAGCTGAATTGAGCGATGGGTCAATAATCTCAGCGGTAAGCAGCTTAGCAATAACGCCGAAAGCCCACCAATACCGATACCGATTGGCCCAGCCAATACGCCCAGCGCATCGATCATCCAAAAGTTAATCGGAATCAGCAGTAGCGTAGTGAGCGCCAACATCCTAGCAGTAGCTTGAAGATTGGCTTGGGCCTTGGCCCAGAGGCTCGCGCCCCAAAAAACGAGTGTATAGGCTAGCAAAACGGCATACTGACCCACCGGTGAAAATGATTGCCATTGACTGGCTGCGAGGACGCCAGATGAAACCACTACCAGAAAAACACCTAGAAACAGTAGCCAAATAACGCTAATTTCATCTAACAGGGCTCGCAACAAGCGAGTCACTTTGTTGACCGGTAGCTGCGGGCCAGATGATAGGCCAGATGGTGGTTGCTCCAGTAAATTTTCTTGCTCAACCTGCGTTGCAGAAGCCATTTGAGCCGCCACTGGCGGAACATATGGGGCAAACAACTCAGCTTGGGTGGCTTGATTTGTCAACGATGGCAGCGGCACACTCAGCAGTTGTGCTAATTCGAGAATTTGTGATTCTGAGAGCAGACCTAGTCTGACCCAATGGTCGAGCCCATCTAAGAGGAGAAGGCGTACTTCTGTCGAGGTCAAATCAAGCCGAATATTGAGCTGCATAATCTCATTCCTTAGCTGCCAGTCAGCATAAGCTCGTTGCGGTTATGATTTTCTGCTTGAGAGCCAGATTTCAGAATGTCATGGCTTTAGCTAAGCATCGAGCTTTTTTTCACAGATGTTTAATACTTTTTCAATCCGAGGGAATGGCAATATAGCGTCGGTCGCTTGGCTGAGGTAAAGTTCTCAGGCTAAAAGTTTTATATCGTAATAGACCAAGCGACTCGCGTTCTTCAAATGTATTCGAGCAACGCTATATTGCCGCTTTCGGATGGATAAAGATTTCCATCTTCAACAGGGCACTTAAAAGGGCGTCGCAAGTTACTTGTGACGCCCTTTATTTAATAGTATTGATTGTCTTTTGTATCTAAACAGCCTTGGCTAAAAGATAACTCCTGATTGAGCCTGAAGCGATCACTTAGAATGGCGCTGATAGTAAATTTTTTGTCCTTCATTGGGTACGTAAATGCACTCTCTTGCTGAGCGCCAGAGGCTCTTTAAAATCGGCTCTTGAGACTCTCGGAAATAGCCTCCCATGATAGGTTTTATTGCCTCAGTCGCATCTTTTAAGTAATAGTGAGGCATATTTAAAAAGATATGATGCGCCACGTGAGTGCCAATGTTGTGGTGAATGTTGTTAAACAACCCATAGTCTCGATCAATTGTCGAGATTGCACCTTTAAGAAAGTTCCAGCTATCGTTGCGATACCAAGGAATATCGGCCTCAGTATGGTGTAAAAAGGTGACCAAATCTAGCCACACAACAAATACCAAGTAAGGCATGATATAGAACTTTAATAAGAAAATGGGGCCAACTGCAAAGCCAATCCAGGCCAAGAATCCAACAAAGAGGACGAGGCAAGTTGTGCTGGTTATCACATCCCACTTTTCATTAGGGCGAAAGAGTGGACTGCTGGGCAGAAAATGAGAACCGCTGCGGCCCGGAGAGCGAAAGAATAAATAAAACGGATAGGCAAACAAGAACAAACTGAAACGGATTGCTCTGGCAACAGGCCCCATTTCATCGTAAGTATCTTTGGAGATTGGATACCAGCTTTCGTCAGTATCGATGTTGCCAGTATTAGCGTGATGAGTACGATGGCTAATGCGCCAGCCATGGTAAGGCACCAATATGGGGATATGCTGAGGTGACCAATCAAGTTGTTGAGCCATTTGTACTTGGAGAATGAGCCATGACCACAATCGTGACCTACGACAAACAGGGCCCAAAACATTGTCCCTTGAGCAAACCAAAACAGTGGAAAGAACAACCAGGAGTTAAGGCTGTAGGCTAACGCATAGAGCCCGGCAATAATCCCGATATCGAAAAAAAAGTAGGCTAAAGAGCGTCCAGCAGACGGCTGAAAGCAGTAGTCAGGAATGGCATCTTTAAGATCTTTGAGGGTAAAAGGAAGGGCTGGTTCTGCTGCAGAGGGTTCAAAAGATGGATCTAGGGAACCGATTGGCCGGGTACTTAGTTGCACGTATTACCTGCTGATTGATGTTGCCTTTTTTTGAAGTCTCGATCTTGAGAGGTCTCGGTCTTGGGCGATCGCTCTAAGACTAGATTTACAAAGCTTTACAATACTACATTTCGCCCTTACACCAGAACTCAATCTAAGAATTTATCCAGGATTGGCAGAATTTGACAGCGGCAGCATTCCATCATGGGCGTGTATTTTGGCTCTGGTATTTCAGCACAAACGCTGACAATTTAACCGGCTAATTTATGTTTTAAAGCGGTCTCTAACGGTGCTTCTGCTAAGTTTCTGATGGCGTTGACAGGCAAATCCAAGGATGTGGGAATGCTTCAGCATAAGGTGCTGGGAATGCCTAGCAGCTAGGTTGTTGTAGATTTTTTGACTATGCTTCTTCGTGACAATCCCTACTTTGCCATTTTGTGCCTGACGGCAGTAATTTCTGGCTGCGTTGCGTTTACAGCTTGGCTGAGACGGGCTGAAGCTCCGGCAACGCAGCCCTTTACTGGGTTGATGGTGGCGATCGAGCCCATGCCGGGGTTGCCACCATTGGCGCAGCGACAACATCGGTGCAGGGCATTGTTTTTTGGGTCACTTTAGAAGCTGCTTGCTCCAGTGTGGTGACCGCCCTATTTTTTATCTTTACGCTCTATTTCACCCACCGTCGCCAATGGCTTAGCGCTAAACGGCGTGCCCTCATTTGGATCATTCCGATCTTCAATATTGGCTTAGTGCTAACCAATCACTGGCACCATTGGGTATGGCATGACTTCACCCCCGTCGGTAATCGGGTTGCTTTTTCCCAGGGGGCAGCCTATCTGTGGCTGGCAGCTTGGTTTTATATCTATGTACTGACCGGTGTTTTGATGGTTGCTAGAGCGGCCATCGGCCCTAGCACCCTTTACCGTCAGCAGGCCCTCACGGTAATTGTCAGTGCCTGTCCGCCGTTAATTGGCGGCACCTTACATGTTCTAGAACTGGTGCCAGCAGGCATTAGCTTACTTCCCATGAGCTTTTTATTTACCGGTTTGACCTATTTCACCAGTCTCTTTCGCTTTCGCCTGTTCGACTTGCTGCCGATCGCCCGCGATACACTGATTGAAAATATGACAGATTGTGTGTTGGTGCTTGATAATGAAGGACGCGTCATTGATCTTAATCCTGCGGCGCAGCAATTTACCCATCGACTGGCCCATCAGGCAGGCTCAAGTCGTTCCCTGGCGATTCCGTCGATCGCTGGTGCGACGACTGCTGGACCAGGGATGACTGCCTCTGGGCGTAGTCAACTGATTGGCCAGTCTGTGAACTGGGTGCTCGGTCAATGGCCAAGCCTGTTGCGCCACTGCAAAAAAATGAATCTACTGAGGTGCTGGTGACCATTTGTCAGTATCCGCCAGTGCATATTAATTTACGCCTGACGATGTTGCGTAACCATCGTCAAAATATTACTGGCAAGCTGTTGGTGATTCGAGATGTAACCACGCTGTATCAAACGCAGCTCGATCTGCAGCAAATGAACATCATCCAGCAGCAGACGCAGTTGAATCTTAAGCAAACCAATGAGGCTTTGGAGAGTCGCTTGCGTGAGAATGAAGCGCTACAGCATCAGCTCAAAGAGCAGGCGATAAGAGATGGGTTAACGGGTTTATTTAACCGTCGCTATTTTGAAGAAACGCTGTTAGCCGAATTTGCCAAGGCGCGTCGTTCCCAATGGCCTTTGGCGATTATTTTGCTGGATGTTGATTATTTCAAGCAGATTAATGATACTTATGGTCATCAGGCAGGAGACCGGGTGTTGCAGGTGTTTGCTGAGGTGATTGGGCACCATGTGCGGATCAGTGACATTGTTTGTCGCTATGGTGGGGAGGAATTTATTATCGCTTTGCCTGGAATGACTTTGGAGGAAGCTGCTCGACGGGCGCAACGGCTGCGGTTGGAGCTAAGTGAAACAGTAATTCGTTATCGAGATCAGATGATTACGGCAACGGTTTCTGGTGGCGTCGGGGCACTGCCGGAACATAGCGGCAGTCAAGATGGGCTGATTAGCGCGGTGGATAAGGCGTTGTATGAGGCCAAAAGAAATGGGCGCGATCGCATTCACATCATGCAGGTCGGCGCAGACGTCGCGACATCCGTGTGATTTGGCATTAGGTAATTTGGCATCAGGTGATTGGGCATTAGGTAATTTGGCATTAGTGAAAGCTAGGCTGTGATCTACCAATTCTTCTGATTTACTTAATTTTTGGCGGTATGATAATTGTTACATTAAGCGCAGAACCTAAATCTGCAAGGCGCTTGCAAAGCGTTTAATGTCACCCGTTTCAATGATCAGCATTTCACCATCGCTTAGAATTTTACTATCCAACATTTCACAATCAATTTCATAATCATTCATAATCAACAGTTCAAGATAGGCACTTCAAGATAGGCACTTCAAAATCACTACTCCAAAACTAATATCTCAAAATCAGTATTGCAAAATCAGTATCTCAAGCCTCGGTTACACCAGTCTCGTACATCAGAGTCAGTGTGCTTAACTCAATGCGTGCTTAATCTAATGTGCTGAAGGGATTTGCGCTGAAGGGACTTGCGCTGAAGGGACTTGCAATCTAGCAAGCTATCTATAACCTTTACCCCTTGCTCAGTCTAGGATGTTATTTTCGCACAGCCCCCTAGCATACTTCTCAACTGTGCCTTTACTGTGCCTTTGCCTTTACTGTGCCTGTGTGGTTGCACGCAAACGCAGCAACTTTTGATTGCCATAATTCGATTGCAATAACCGGTATTTTATAGCTTCACTGTTATCGCCCCTAAAAGGACTTCACATTTTATGAAATCTTTCGCAAGCGCCCAGCGTGTCTGCTTCGTGGCGCATATTGCCTCACTCATTTTCGGCTTGGCAGGTCTATTGTTAGTTTTGCCCCATCCAGAATTTATTGCTCAGCTCCCTGATATAGGGCGCACAGCTTTTAGCTGGTCAATGGTTGGCGGCGGCGCTGTTTATATGATTTCGGGCGCTGCTGCTGTGGCTATTTATGCCTATCGGCAATTGGGCCTATGGCACTGGCTCAGCTTTATGATCCCCGCTTTAGCCGTTTCACTCAGCGCTGAGTTGCTGGGTACCAGCACAGGTTTTCCGTTTGGTGAATATCATTATTTAACGGGTTTGGGCTATAAAATTGCGGGCTTGGTTCCGTTTACAATCCCGCTGTCGTGGTTTTATCTCGGATTTAGCGCTTATCTGATTGCCTACTTGGGTTTTAGAAAGGTGACCAAGGGTTGGCTGGCTGAAATGGGGGCTATCTTGATGGGCTCGGTTTTGCTTACAGCTTGGGACTTTGTGCTCGATCCTGCGATGAGTCAAACGACTATGCCGTTTTGGGCTTGGGATCAAGCAGGCGCTTTTTTTGGGATGCCCTATCAAAATTTCGTGGGTTGGTTTGGCACGGGCTTTGTGTATATGAGTATTGCAACGCTGCTGTGGCGGGCTCAACCTAAATATTGGCTGGAGTCATCGCTGGTGGAACCCTCTGCTAGTGGCCTTCCGTTGGGGTTACCTTTGGGCATTTATTTGAGCAATTTTGCCTTCGCCATGCTGATCAGTATTGACGGTGAGATTTATCCGCCCATTTTGTTAGGACTGCTGCTAGGTGTGTTACCTCTGATGGGGCTCTACCGATTGGCGACTGGTAAAGAACCTACGGCTCAGCACTTCCAACTTACCGATCCTCAGTTTACCGATCCCCAGCTTACGAATCCTCAGCTTGTAGATACTCAGCTTGTAGATACTCAGACTTTGGCGAGAGTAGCCGCGTCTGCCAAGGCTGCTGAATGAGTTTGATGATCATCTTGGCTGAAGCGATCGCGGAAGGGCTCGGTGCTGTGCCGTTTTTGTTGCTGCTGTTGCAAGTTCCTTTCACGGCTGTTTTGCTTTCTCGATTATGCCGAGGGGCGCAGCGACAGCCCCCGATTAAACCGCGACAGGCGCTGGCTCACCAGGCTGAGAAAATTACGATTGTTGTGCCTACTCGTAATGAAGCTAATCGCATTGAGCCTTGTTTGACTGGGATGGGGCAACAAGGCAAAGAAGTGCGAGAGATCATTGTGGTCGATAGCTGTTCTACTGATGGTACGGCTGACAAGGTGGCGGCATTCGCCCAGCAGGATAATCGCCTTCGCCTGATCACGGATGCGCCTTTGCCGCAGGGATGGGTGGGTCGTCCTTGGGCTTTGCATTCGGGCTTTTTGGCGAGTTCGCCAGAGAGTGAATGGGTGCTAGGAATTGATGCTGATACAGAACCTCATCCTGGCTTGGCGGCGGCGGTTTTGGCCGAAGCTGAAGCGCAGGGCTATGATTTGCTCTCGCTTTCGCCTAGATTTAAGCTGCGCTTTCCGGGGGAATGGTGGCTACAGCCAGCTCTATTGATGACGTTGATTTACCGGTTTGATTCGGCTGGGGTGGACAGTGCTGTGTCAGAGCGAGTGATGGCTAACGGTCAGTGCTTTTTATGCCGCCGTTCGGTTCTTGTTCAGCTAGCGGGCTATACCTGTGCTGCCAATTCGTTTTGTGACGATGTGACCTTGGCGAGAGTGGCAGCGGCGGCGGGCTTTAAGGTGGGCTTTTTAGATGGGGCGCAGGTGATTAGTGTACGGATGTATGAGGGCGCGGGGGAGACTTGGCAGGGCTGGGGGCGATCGCTCGATCTGAAAGATGCGGCGACGCCTCAACAGCTTTGGGGAGATTTGGCTTTGTTGGTGAGTACTCAGGGGCTACCGCTATTGGCTGTGGTCGGTTTGCTGCCGGTCTGGGTGGCGGGCGATCGCAGCAGCTTAATGCTGATGCTGGCGCTAGGGCTAAATGTGTTTTTGCTGATGGTGCGTTGGGGTATGCAATTTGCGATCGCACCGTCCTATCACTGGCCTAGGCAACGCCTTTCTAGCGCCCAGTTTTTTTGGCTATCACCGTTGGCTGATCCGCTTGCGGTGCTGCGTATTTTGCTCTCATCTTGGCAAACCAGCATTCAATGGCGAGGTCAAGTTTATCGACGCTCGCCGTTCCAACCCACCGTCTAGAGGATCAATGCACCTGAGTTGTCTCAAATAAACGTTGCTTTGGTAACGTGGGAATTTTAGCGATAGGGGACTGTTTTTTCAATATCAATGTTGTCGGTAGATAGAGGCATTGACACGGCAGCTTGAGGGTTAATGCCTTTTGCCATGTTGACAAACAAATTGGGATCGCCAGCTTTAGGCTGCTGGTCGTATGGGCGGAAGCTGCGTACCACCATTTGCCAAGAATAGGAGGATTGGGGAAATCCTAGCTGATCGCGGTAGTAGGCCCCATAACGAGGAGAGGTGATGTTGAAAGGAATTTCGCCCACTGTTCGGCTGGGCAAAATGCGTCGCCGGTGATACGGGACTGTATTATCGCCAAAGTTTTGCAGGTATTCGTCACTATTGAGCAATGCATCAACAAAACCCTTGACCCCTTTGGTCATAACGATCGCTGACCAGGCAATTTTCTCTTGCTCACTGTAGGCCCGACGACCTAAGACTTTCTCAATGCAGTGCTCAACAAAGCGAAAATTACTGTTTTTATCGTAAAAGCTATCGATAAACGTGTTCGACAACAGCAATCCGCGCACAAAATCACGCACTGTGATCTGCCGGTTGCGAAGTTGCGACTCAAGCATGATCTCACGATCCCACCTAAACGCATGAAAGAAGATTTGCCGATAGGCGGCCTCAATCAACTCTCCCATTTCTGTGGGAGAGAACTGATCGTCAGATGAATAAATAATAGTTTCATCATCTTGGGCCCCTAGCGCATCTACACGCTGGTTGGGACAAGAGGGTGAATAAGCCAGTAGAGGAATAGTCACGTTGATACAATCTCCAAACCTAACGACACTTTGAAAAGGCAATCTGATAGATATAGCAAAGTAAGGATGCATTCTTACTTTATCTTGGTGAGCATTCCTTAGCGCCGTACGACGACGCAGGGTCTCACCGCTGTCTTGGTGAGGCATTCCTTAGCGGCCGCCAAAGCGACGCAGGGCTCTCACCGCTGCTTGTCGAATGGGCTGCGTGCTCGTCAA
>JAAUPS010000355.1 GCA_012033015.1 Phormidesmis sp. RL_2_1 | reverse complement strand
AATTCTCCTAATATTTGATCACCGGAACAGGGGGCACAGCCTACTGCTCCTACATATAAAGAGTAAGACGGATACGCCGCTTATCTAAGAAAGTTCAAGAAAGTTCATAAAGTGACCGCTTACCTCAACCATAGATAGGACAAGCGTTTTCACCTTACCTGTCCCGTCCATATTGGTCTTTAAAATGAGTAATAATACTTATTGCTATCCAACGCAGCGTTACAAATGAGGGTAACAAAAAGTTCGCCAATCAGGCCCTTTATCACGCCGTTATTCCCAGAGCTTGCTCACGCCGCTGGGCGAGTTCACACAAAGGCGGGGGAAAAAGGCTTGGGCTTTTTCTGGCAAATCACCGCCCCAAGGCAAGTCTTCTTGGTCAGTGTAGAACATTGCCATCAACAGATATTGAGAGAAATATCGAGAGCAGTATCGAGAGCAGTATCGAGAAAGGTATCGAGAGAAATATCGAGAGAAATATCGAGAAAAATATTGATTCCCATCGTATGACAACGGGCCAAGCGACGTGCGTGTATCCGTTGGCGCAGCTTCGCCGTCGGCGTTATGCATCGGGCACACGCTATATGCTTCATGCTGAAAGAGGGGCTGAAAATCCATCGTGATTTCGCCCAAGCCTAGAAGCCATCTTTTGAATAAACCTCATCTGAATAAACCTCACCTTGTCAGCAGGGTCTTACGGATTGGCATTGGTAATCACAATTTGGCCGTCTACAATTTTCACATCGTCGGGCGTTAGCCCCTGCTGTGCTAATAGAGCATCTATTTGCTGCTCAAGTTCTGCTGCTGATAGCCCTAGCTGGCTGGCCACGCTGGCAATCGGTAGTTTAAGCTGGCCTAACTTGATATGGGTATCGTCTAGGCTGAGCGAGCCATCGACTACTTTGGGGCGGCCTTCAATGCCGACATACACGTCGCGATTTGCTAAAAAGGGAAAGGTGTTGGTCAGTTGCTCAATGGCCTGCTGCCCTTCGAGCGGAAAAGATTCGGTGGGCAAATCGCCCAAATTAATCACCGCACCGCTTTCAATGCGACCATTATCGATGGCAGTTCTTACCCCTTTGGTCGCATCGAGAATAGGCGCTGTGTAAGGACGACTGGCGATCGCATCAGTCACCATCGTATTGAGTTCATTGGCCGAAATCACCACATCGTTGGGCGATACCGTCTCAGCCACAAGGGCCTGATCAGCCTGATCAGATTGATCGCGCGCTGCTTCATCGGTAGCGGTCTCAGTAGGGATCTCACTGCTACCTTCGCTATACCAATCGGGCGTAGCCATCGTTTTCATGGCAGCATAGCCAATCCCCCCACCTACAGCAGCGGCCACAATTGCTAACCCTACGAAAAACCTTTTCATATGCTTTGACCCTCGGCGCTCTTCAGCATGATCAATAAATCATCACAGTCAGTATAAACACCCTTCACTGTATATAAGGTCAATTCCGGTCAGTGGGGTGATTATGACAGTTGCTGAGCAAGCTGAATACAACGCGCTATGGGCGCATTGGTTTTAATCGCCTGGGCGCTGAGATGGGTACGTGTAGCTTGAAAGCCCTGCTGCTGCAGCTTCTCGATCAAGCTTTGACGGGGTGGAATATCCATTTTGCCGCGCCTGCCAATTTCAGCCAACGTGTAGTGATAGGGCGGCATGGTTGCTTCAGCCTGCATCATGGCCAGTAATTCTTGGCAGTGCACCCCTGAATCAGAGGGCTGCTGAGCATGGTGCTCGATCATGATGTGCTGCATATTGGTGAGCGTCTCGCTATCGTGCAAAGGCCCTAGCCACATCGGCCCGCTCACGACCGGTGCGTCAGCAGCAGCACAGGGGCAAACAACGCGCCCCAGTTTTTTCCACAGCACCGTTTGAAAGTGACCGCAGTGATGACAGTAAGCTAAAAATCCATAGTGCGATTCAAACTGCGATCCACTCCGGTCTGCTGCTTTTGGGCCTGCTTTTGGGCCTGCTGTTTCAGCGGAGCGCCGGGTCACACGCACCATCACCCGATTAACTTCCCCCTGATAAAAGGAAAACACAGGATAAGCGGCTAGCCCTTTGGCCGCCGCTTGCTGAGCCACAGCGCCGATCAGCAGTCTGAGCCCTTGTTCGTGAATGGCAGGGTGCGATCGCGCTGTAGCCCCATAGGTTTGCACACTTTTTTCTGGGGCATGACCACTCGTCGCCCTACCGTCAGTACTGGTGAGATACAGCAGCCCGCCAAGTTTGACAGCCCACAGCGCCGTACTCAGATAAGGCATAGGCCCACCAAAACTATCAATATCAATCAGGTCATAAAAATCTTGCCGCTGATAGCAGTCAAAAAAGGCAGCATTCGCATCCATATGCGTAATGTGGTAGCGATCGCAAGTCAGACCACAGGAGAGATTGGCCCCAAGCAGAGATCGCAAATCCACATTGCCCTCATTGGCCCACACATAGTCAGCTTCAGCTTCTAGCACATAGCGCAAAGGCCGCACACCGCAGCCCGTCATCGCATCCAAAATCCGCAAGCTGCCGTGTTTTCGTTTGTAGGCGATCGCTGCTAGCACCGCCAAATCACGCCCCGTACGACTGCTCGCCCGAAAAAAAGCCTCCCCAACAAAAAACTGCGCCTTCCCCTCCTGCGCCTGATTCCTTCTCCCTGCTTT
The DNA here is from genome assembly GCA_012033015.1 of Phormidesmis sp. RL_2_1. Taxonomy (GTDB): domain Bacteria; phylum Cyanobacteriota; class Cyanobacteriia; order Phormidesmidales; family Phormidesmidaceae; genus Phormidesmis. The sequence continues at coordinate 1,882 of JAAUPS010000355.1, read as the reverse complement.
CACTCTTTCTTCTCTTCTCCCTCTTCCTGCTTTCCTTTTTTCTCTTCTTTCTCTTCTTTCCCCCCTTTTTCTTCTTTTCCCTCTTTCTCCTCTTTCCCCTTCCTTCCCCCTACAACACTCCCAATCACCCCTTCCAACTCCCCCTGACTCATAGAGGTAATCACAAACACTTCCTGCGCCGACTTACGATGCCGCGCAATCAGCTTATACCCGCCCGTAATCGGCACAGACACCTTGAGCCTCAGCTTGGGCGCATTGGACTTAACCCGCGAAATCACCGCTGGCGTAATGGTTTGAATACCGGAGTACTCAAGCAGCTTTTCTAATAGCGTTATCAGACCAGGAATATAGGTAGAGTGGGTAACCACCAGCCGTCCTTTTGGCGGCTGTTGCGTTGATCCCTGTGCTGATCCTGGCAAGGATTGAATGGGTTTAACAGTATGCTTTTTACTTGAGCTTTTTTTACCCACTACGCCTTTTCCAGCGGAGCCATCGTTAACCCGGCGCGAATAAGCTGCGAATGATACAGTTCGGCCTGTTCGAGCGGCCCTATCCAGACAATCGCTTGACCTTCGAAATGAATTTGCTGGGCGAGTTCGTCGGCGCGATCGCGCGTCATCCCAGGGATATAAGTCGTTAAGGTCTTAATCACATGCTCAAAGGTATTAAAATCATCATTGAGCACAATGATTTTATAGTTAGGGTATTTTTCTATTACAACGCTACTGGCCCGTTCTTTTACGGCGCTGGGCGAAGCTGACGCTGCCTGAGGAATCGTCGCAATCGCTGAACTCATAGGTCTTAATTTCAGAATACGCTGGTGCTCATTAGACTGGTGCCCGTTAAACTAGTGCTCATGAGAGCTGCGCTTTGGTACGCGGCGCGCTGGTACGTGTTAGAGCTGCGCTGTAGATAACAGAAGCGGCTAGTCTAAGGTTAGTCTACAAAGTTTAGCAAAGTCTGGCAGTTATAGCGCTAGATTATGAAAAGGGTAAGAAGAATAGATAAAGACACCCTGTCAATGTTCTTCTTTGGTAGCTAAGACGACAATCAAACCAGAGAACGTGAGATATTCTGCGCTGCCATAGCCTCTTCAAGCACGTCACGCAAAAGCACCTCACGCAATAGGTTCACACTCATGCCGTGCATATTTAGCACCCTCTTTGGTTATCTGTTAATTTTTGAGCCTGGCTAATTTTTTAGCTTGGCCTTTGAGATGTAGTCAAGTAATATGCTAATGTTTCGCAATAAACAGTACATGAAACGTCTTACAATTCTTTGAAATGCAATGATTAATTCACAGGATTTATCAAACGGCAATAGCGAGCGTGGTATTGCAGAGCGTGGTATTGCAGATAGTATTCTAAAAGACATTGATGAGATTGTTCTAATAAGGCGTCAGCGTTATAAAGTAGACGGGCACCAAATTGATATGGATGCGGCCATTACAGATGCAGAGCGCAAAAAGGTCGTAGCCACCTACAAAAGTTTAGAAAAACTTCAAGGTGATCCTCGAGGGCGGTTTTTGTTTGAGTACACAGAAGGTGTGCTTACCCGGCAAGATGAAGTTGTCTTAGGGCTACCTGTGCAGAAATTAAACCCTTGATCAAGCCTCTCTTTTATCAGAGCCTGTGATGTCTGCAATCAGGTCTTCTGCTCAGACTGCCCTGTAGGTAATGGTATACAACAACTGATATATAGCCTTTGTCGAGTGAGTTAGGACAATAGTCATTCTCCTCGGAGAGGCTACGCCAACGCCAGAAGCCTTGACGAGCAGCGGCTAACTCGACTAACAGTGGTGAGACCTTGCGTCGTCGTACGGCGGCTAGCGGTGAGACCTTGCGTCGTCGTACGGCGCTAAGGAATGCTCACCAAGACAGCG
>JAAUPS010000354.1 GCA_012033015.1 Phormidesmis sp. RL_2_1 | reverse complement strand
AAGTTGATGCTTTGGCCTATTCCTTTGACGTTATCTGGCTAGCAGTTCCTTTCTAGTTGGCATTGGTGACACAATACTGCTTAGGCTCATGCCTGTCTTGGCGGCGATGGCCCTGAGGGTCTGCCGCACATTCTCTTTGACGTCAGACGACATTGATAAGATCTTTCTTGAGGCGCTTTTGGAAGTTCCCCAGCTTCAATCTATGCAGCGTCCTGATCAAAGGTCATTGGTTTGCGTCTGGCCCAGAGCGCTAACGCTGCGCCAGTGACAAACATCAGCAGGCTGTAGATAGCAGCAGGAATGGCCATCGTTGGGTTGTTGAGTAAAGTGGGCGCGCTAGCAACGGCGAGCGCGAGCGTGCCGTTTTGAATGCCCACTTCGCAAGTAATGGCCACCGTACTTTTTGAATTAAGCTTAGCGAGAGTGGCAAAGCCATAGCCTAGCGACATGGCGACAACGTTGAGGGTTGAGGTAACCCAGCCAACCTGAAAGAAAAAGGTGGGCAGGTTAGTACGCTCTTTTAGCAGCAGGCCAAAAATAATCAGGGCTAAAAAGAACAAAGAAAGCCACTTCACGCCTTTTTCGACATTGGCTGCAAATTGAGGTGTGTAGCGATGAAACACCATGCCTAACACGACCGGAATAAGCGTGACAACGGCAATTTGAATTACCGTGGGAATAAACGGTAGCTGAAGCACAACATTTTCTTCACCGATAAAATATTGGTAGCTGTCTATTCTAATTTTTTGAATAGCTGAAAGCCTTTGTCAGCAAGGGATTTATGCTTTTCGGAATTACTGCTTAATTTCGTTCTTAGATAGCTTAAGTTACTGATATATAAAGGTTTCAGATTTTTTAATAGGTTTTATGAAAAATAAGAGGCTTGTTTGAGTTATTAAAAATCTAAAATCGGCTGAAGTCTTTTATTCATAGGCTTTTTAGGAAAATAGGACAATTTTAAAAAAATATTTTAGGGCAAAAGTTGGTTGAATATTTTTTAGGTGAGAAGCCAGAACGCTTGGCTAACAATCATTCTGGCGTTTTTAAATCAAAATAGACAGCTACAAATATTGCATAGAGAGATTAACCACCAGCGGAATGGTCAATACGGTACTGATAGCGGTGAGCGTAATCGAAAGCGCCACATCTCCCTGGGCCAAATAAGTCACCATGTTTGAAGTTGGGCCGCCAGGGCAAGCGGCTAAAACCATCACGCCAACGGCTAGCTCAGGTGCAAGGGAAAAAATAGAGGCCAACGCAAAACCGACGAATGGTAGCATCACCAGTTGTGCGAGCAGTCCAACGATGACGGACTTAGGTGCAGTTGCAATTCGCTTAAAATCGTTTAGAGTAAGCCCTAATCCCATGCCCAGAATGATGATGAACAGCGCTAAGGGGAGGAAGACGGCGGTTAAAAAGTTTGATTCCATGCGTGAGTATCCCTACCTAAGTTTTGTCTAAATTACTACAGCCAGAGCATGTTGCCGTTAATTTGGAAAACTTAGGTAGGTACTCAGCAACTGAAAAGATCATGGTGGCATTCGTAGAGCCAAAAGCCTTAAGCGTTGAGAAATTTCTTGCTCAGTATGGCGATGACAATCGCTATGAGTGGATCGATGGCGAGGTATCTATAAGTTTCAAAATTCGCGCGATCAACGGCTCCGGTTCACCGCTTTATTCTATTGTGAATCTTTCACTCGGGCATCGTAGTGTTCCAATAGGCAACGATCGATCTCGTGCGATCAATCGCAACTATAGTTCCTGACTTGCGATACCACTCGGTGATTCCATCTCGTTTGATCGAACCGGGTAATTCCCTGAGCCATTCCGGTTCCGAAACTGCAATCTTCTCGGCACCTGCGGGAACCCAATCGTCAATTTCTGCTGGCGGAACTTCGGCGATTAATCGAATATCCCAGTCAGACGGACCAGGGATCATGCCGCCGCCATTATTTTGGTACATAACGTCGTAATCGAGTTTCACATACTTGCGCCTGAAAGTAACATAGTTTTCGATGAATCGAACCCGGTCGGCCAGCTCTGCTCGGGCAGCACTTGTTTCGGTGACAGATGGCGGCCTAGGCGGACGACCAGAACAGCCAGCTACCGTGATGGCGATCAGCAGGGGAAGGAGCACTTGTCTTGTCGAGTTATTCATTACAGCACGACTTTAACAACAGGATTTTTAGCAACAGAAGTAGGTCTGTTGCGTGGCTATCAACCAGATCATGCCACAACATCGAATCCCCATCGAATCAACCTTGCTTGTCCCCTCTAACAGGGTTGGTTTACGTCCATCATGGGCGTGAGCTAATGGCGTGAAAGTCCGCTGTGGGAGAATCTGTCATCCAAATGCTCTAAGGTTTGGGAGCCGAGATACGGACAACCGCTAGCTTAAGGCAGAAGCGCGTCTTGGCGAGAAAGAGGCTGTTGGCGGAGCCTCCCGGAGGCTCAAAGCCCAGCCGCTTTAGCTGAGGCGCTACGGCTAGCCGTAGCGCTCCGAGGCAGCGCAGGCAATAAGCTGGTCTGTGACTGGACGAATGCTGAATCACTGGACTGACTTTGAAGAACGTGGGGGCGGCTATGGGCAATTCCCGATTGTGAGCAGAGACAATCTACAGAGTGATGGCCTTTTCCGATGAATAGCGGCAACTTAGCATGATAGGAAAGCTGAGGCGATTGCCTACCTCCCGCTGGCAGCTCCTGTGAAGGTCGCAAGAAGCCACCTTCAAGTTTTATTGATGGTTCTCAGAACCGTCCGTTTCTCAGATTACAAAGCTTGAGATTGCCGCGTGACCCAGTATAGGCGGTCTCAATTTTTCACTAAATCTAAAAGGATAGACGTTTCGTTTGGTCAACTTAACGTTCACAATAGTAGAGCAATCACCCTCCAGTCCATTCTGTGCCCCCATTGACCCGTTCTAAACCGAGCGTGAGAAAGATTATCCATGTGGACATGGACGCTTTTTTTCTGCACAGTCCGTATCTGGTCTGCGGCATTAACCCCAGTGGCCCAGAAGGTAAAATCTGCGAGGATTTTAAGGCGTTGGCGCAGCCTTTCCGTAGGAAAATTGCCGAGGTAGAAACAGAGAATTAATCGTTAGACGACTACTATTCAGGCGATTAAGACCCCTAGCCGAGATAAATGCAGAAACGCTCACATCTCGCCACACCCTTCACATCACGGGCGGTTTAAGATTGCCCTTGATTACGTATTTTAAGAAAGTACAGAGAAAATTGCTACGACAGAATAGGGGTTTCAGGCCGATGTGAGCGAAATTAGCCGTATCTCGGCCAGGGGTCTATGCAGCTCAACGCTGAGTTCTTTTTGCTTCTCTAGATTCAGCTACGAAGACAGTAAGCCTTCTCAAGGCAAATGTTAAGCTGTAAACGATGCTTCTAGGGCCGTATAGGGCTTCAGAGGAAGCAGTTCAACCTTCAGGGCTCCTGCTTGTACCATGGGCAACTGTTGGGCGATCGCCTCTGCTTCTGCCAAATTCTCCACTTCCAGCATCAGCACGGATCTGCTCATATCTGCGAGGTAGTGAAACGATCGCACTTTATCTGCTCCATAAAGTTTCCAGACGGCCTCAGTTTCTGGTTTGACGAGATTGAGAATGGCTTCGGTGGGTGCGCTGGTCAAGCGGACAATCATGAGAACTTGCATGGGATTTCTTTGATTTTGTAGATTGGTTGTTGAAGAAATGGGTATGATTCGCGAGCACTTCAGGTGCTCCGAGCGCGATCCAGACCCTGAAAAAACCTTACTTCAAACCCAAACTCCAGCCAGTGCCTTGCGTTCGATATCTTTCCCAAACAACGGGGTTTCTTCGTCGATATGTTGCTGAAGGGGAGTGTTCTCTGGCGGCACATCTTTCATTGTCTCGTTTAGTTTGGTTACGAACGCTTCGTTCTCACTTTTTGAGAGAACGCTGCAAGTAAGCTCACAGCGCTTCTCATCAAGTTTTGCCGCCTTTAGCTCCCAAGTAATTTGTGAAAATACGTAGTCTGTATCGTTTAGCCAAAACACACTATTGGGTGAAAAGCCCACTACATGATCTCTTTCCGAAACCGTCATCAATGTAGTGCTGAAGCATGAACATACCGCCCACGACTTCTAAGTTTACCGAGAACCTTTTTCCGGAAACCAATTTCCCTTGCGCTGCACTTTGGTGTCCCTCGGCGCAGGCCGCATATTCTTCTGAACTAAGCGTAAACATCCATTCACCTAAATTTATAGACTCTATAGGTGCGTTAATAATGGCTTTTGCGGTGGCTTCTCCGACTGTAAGCATGAAACAGCTCCTGTTTTTGTTGGTTGAACAATCGCTTGCGGATCACAAGCGATGAGACACAAGATCACTTGTGATATGCAAGCGATTTTTGGAGTGCCTTCGTTTTCTCGGGCGCATAGCCTGCGCCGAACGACTATTGGACCTGGCGTCAGATGGCGAGGAACGCGAAGGGGAAAACACCAAACAGCGCGTAGAGTCCCGCCAGCGCGCCGGGCGAGAATGATCTCCTGCGGGTGAAAATAAAGACGCAGAATATACCGAGAGCG
>JAAUPS010000013.1 GCA_012033015.1 Phormidesmis sp. RL_2_1 | reverse complement strand
CGACGACGCAGGTCTCACCGCTGTCTTCGGTGAGTAGTTCCTTAGCGCCGTACGACGACGCAGGGTCTCACCGCTGTCTTGGTGAGTTAGCTCCTGCTAGTCAAGGCTTCCAACGTTGGCGTAGCCTCTCCGAGGAGAATTACTATTGTCCTAACTAACTTGACAGAAGCTATAGATGCTAGAACAATCCTATTTCAAGATTGTCTTTTTTGCCGCTACGGCTGGCCAACTGTAATTTGGAAGCGGAGCGCGGTAATTTGATTGGGATTGAGACTAAAAGGGGTCGTTACAATACCGCCGCCTGCACCGACATCAAGCCCACCAGATGGGCCTAACGGATTAGGGGTGTTAGGCGGGAAGACCGTAGCCGTTCCTAATAAAGGTGCACATTCTCCAGTCGCGGGTGCTGGCGAGGCGGGCGGACGGGGTACGGTGTTGGGCTGCGGGGTAAACGCTAAAGGTGATGTCAGCACAGTGGGTGCGGCCAGTTCTACACTGCTGGACTGGAGAATGCTAGGTGGTTCAATAGCATCACAAATCACAGCATTATTGAAGATTTGGCTCGTCGGGTTGTAGATATACACTGTGTATTCGACCTGATCGCCGGTATTCAGTTCAGGCGATGCAGCAGGAATGCCCAGCGGGAATGCATTACCGGTGGCCGCTAACATCGTGTTATCGTCTGTTTCACCTGCTTGATCGGTAAATGTATCAAATTCAGTTCTCACGCCCCCTCTGGTCACAGCCGTAATCCGTTTGACAATCAGGAGTTGCCCAGTTGCCGTGGCGTCTGTAATACAGGCAGATGCTTCAAAGTCTTGCCGACCAGAGAGCGCCCCGATAGCGAGACTATTGATGGCTACGCCAGTTGCAGGGTCGAAAGTGTAGCCTCGATTGCGCAGAGCGACGTTGTTATTGCTGCCTGTAGAGCCAAATAAGTTACCAAACAAGCTTAAGTCAAGATCTTCAACATCATTAATGGCTGTCCCTGCTGGCAGCCCTCCAACTGATACGCCTAGGGTAAAAGGGGCGACTGGCGTGATTATCCCACTGGCTTGATCGATCGTGACTAAGATTTGCGCCGAATTGGGTACACCGCCTCGGTTGGCAATGCCATACAGCGTATTTCCAATCAGCGCAATTCCGTCAATCCCATCGGTACCGGCAGGAAAGTTACTTAGCGCTACCTGGGTGGTTGGGGTGATGCCCTCTGCTTGCCCGGTGGCATTGAGTGATATCGTCCCGGTGACCAAGATGTTATTGAGTGCAGGGTTGGGGTTGCCAACATTATCAGTATCTTTAGAGACCGCTAAAAGTCGCGTTTGATTGGTTGAGTTGCGGTCGATCACAATGGCATCAAAGTCATTGAACGGGCCTAAGCTACCGATCAAGGGGGTGAAAACTGCTGTTTCAGGGTCTATCCGGCCAAACTCGCTGCCATTTGCTGCAATCAGCTCATTTGAGTTAGAGCGCGAAGTCATCGCCTCGATATTGCGGATATTGGTGCCGCCTCCCTCTCGGGCAATGATGCCGCCATCAATAGCCGTGGCCGTTCCTGTCCCAAAATTAATCTGGATCAGCGTATCGTCGTCAGCAACGCCGCCACTGCCACCGCCAGGGGGATTGTTGTCAGCTACCACAAAACAGCGCTCTCCGCTAGAGCCGATAGCCTGCGCGCTGACAGGTGCTTGGGCGCTGAGCAGGGAAACCAGGGCTAACGTACCTGCCGTCAAGCGACGGGGGGTAAGGAGTGCTCGAACAGCGTTAATCGGAATGGTTAATCTTGGAGTTAGCTGGTACATGGGGTAACAAAAGCAGGTTTGTTAAGGACTTGGAGAAGCGATGACTGGGTTAATTTAGAAGTTCTAGCCTGAGCGGATGAATCACGTTATGTTCAGCTCAATTCAGAATGTTCAGACCAATTCAGAATGTTCAGACCAATTCAGCTCAAGCCGTCAGAGCAGATTATTCAATTTGCAGGTCGGTTTCTTGATTTTCGAAGATGATATCGAGGCCGCGGCTATCGGAGAAGATGAATTCTACTCTGCGATCGCGCGCATAATCCACCACATCTGGCCTAGTGGAAATAGTTTGGCTTTCACCAAAAGAACGAATTCGCATCCGTTCTGGCGCAACCCCCTTCTGTAATAGGTAGTCCCGTGCTGAAAGCGCCCGCCGTTCACCCAATGCCTGGTTGTAGGCGTCGCTGGCACGGGGGTCAGTGTGTCCTTGGAGCTCCACCGTCAGCGACGGATACTCAACCATGGCCGCAGCGATTTGATCGAGAATATTGGCACTTTCGGCGCTAATAAAAGAGCGATCAAGGGCGAAGTGAATATTTCGAGGAATTCTCAGACTGATGGGTACTGGAGGCTCTTCGATCACGATCACTGGCGGCAGGGGCGGATCTTGACAAACCGGCTGATAGGCTTGACGGGGCTCGATTGGTGGCTCTACCCCGATGGAGGCGACTGGCGAAGGCTCAGAGGTGCCGTAGCGTAGATCAGTTGCGATCGCACTCACCTGAGCCCCTGCTGGCAGCTCAAGCTCAGCGCTAAAACTGCCGTCTTCACTCACCGGCACCGTCGTCAGCAGATCGCCAAGTTCACCATAGATACGCTTACTGCCAGACACTTTGTAAATGCCCACTTCTGAACCAGGATCGGCGCGACCGGTAACCACCGTACGACCAACCTCCATAGCATCCTCTACAGCGCCATCCATGGCAAAGACATAGGCATCAAATTCAGGCGCATTAATCGCCCCATTGGCAGAATCGCGGCGGCGCTGATGGGAATTGCGCGGCGGATTAGGCCCATCGTTAAACTGATAGTCGGAAACCTGCGTGTCGTAGTGATAGGTCAGATCGACACTAAGGCCATCCAACTGTCTAAAATAATTGCCGCGAACCATATTTTGTTCGCTTTGGGGATAGGCCACAATGCCTACTCCCGGCCCCGGTTGGAAGGCAATAAAGTTATCGCTCACCTGATGACCATTGCCCATTAGCATAATGCCCGGTCTTCGCAGCCGTCGGCCATTAAAGCGAATGTCATTGTTGTAGATATTGGCCGACCCCTGGGGTTTGAACATGTAAAGGCCGCTGCCGTCATTGGCGCACACTAAGTTGCCAAACACCTCCGAACCGTCAATATCTCCATCAAAGCGAATGCCGTCAGGCATCCCCCTAAGGCCATTGCCAATTAACGTGTTCTCGGTAATCACCAGTCCCTGGGCCATATTGCCAGTAATAATGCCGCTGCCCTCGTGATATTCAATCCGGTTGCGCCGAATTACCGCATCTGTAGCATTGAAAACAGATACGCCAAAAGCCGACATTTCTTCCGCAATCGGAATGCCGCCTGCAGGCGAAACCCCTAGCCAGTTATCTTCAATCACCACTCCTTTAGGGGCAAGGTTATATTCTTCTGGGCTTAGGCGCAGCGTATCGTCAGAGGGCGTCTCTGGCCCCCGAAACCGACCGGTATCTGTGCCTAAGGGCGGTGCGACATGGGTAATAAAAATGTCCGCCGGGGGAGTCGATGCTGTCGAGTGTAAAACAGATGAAAAGCCATATAGGCTAAGCCCTCGAACCGTCACCTGATCGGCGCTGATGGTCAGGCCGCGAAAGACCTCAATGCCTGCACCAGGGGTCACAGAAATGGCTGGCACAGGCACGGGCACAGCGGCAGGCTGATCGGATTCGCCACCGTAGCCTGACTGCGTGGTGCCGTCTATTGTCAGGCCGGGAGCTGCGATCACAGGTAGCAGTTCAACCAGTTCGATGCGGGTATCTCCAGGCAAAGCAAACTCAATTTTAGGGCTAGCAGCAGGGGTCACCAGTGCCGCCTCTACTTGGCTTAAGGCCGCAATCGGCAACGTGCCATTAGCAATTTCGATGGCTTCGCGCAGGGTCAAGGATTGATCAGGCGTTACCGGGCCATCTAAGTCACTATTCACTGTGATAGTGACGATCGGGGCGCAGTAGGACTTGCCTCAGTCAGGGGTGTTGCTGGTGCCTCTGGAACCGGAATGGGTACAGCATCATTTTGCGCGACAGCAGGTATGGCTAAAGCGCTAAGTATCAGGGCCGTAAAATTTAACGCTGTAAAATTAGCCGCTACTGGTCGCCAAGCATGACGCTTTGTTTGAACGCTATCGGTCTCAGGGATATCAGTCGATGGACTATTCATTGCGGTACTCCTCACCTCCTCGAAAACTGGATTGTTCATTTACCAGAGACCTCGGATAGGTTCTGATTGGACGGGCGCTGCTGGTGCCAGAGTCTCTGCTGGAGACACGGCAGGCGACTGTGGTGGCGCGACAGCAGGCGACTGCGGCGCGGGCTGCACAATTACCTCTGGTACCCTTCTGGCGCAAGGATCGACGCTATTGCTTGAAGCATTGCTGGCATCGCTTGACCCATTGAGCTGACCGTCCGAAACCATATGCACACCCGGTTCTGGGCAGACATCATCGACGGCCACCTCGGCAGAGGTGTCAACCAAGGCTTCTGTCTGTTGAGGGGGGGATACCTCCTGCAGACCAAAACCGTTAAACAGTTCATTGACCTTAAAGGTGGCTGCCAGATAAAAGCCGCTGTCACTGCGTGAGCCACTGCCTTGGAAGCTGCGATCATTGGCTTCACCAAAGCTGTAGCCTACGCCCAAACGCAAATCAGGGGTGACATAGTAGCCTGTTTCTATACCAAAGGCGGTTTCGTCGTAGTTGACCGAGGGCTGGCTGACGTAGCGCACCTCACCGACAATGTCCCAACGATAGGCAAACCGATAGGCGGCGCGTAATTGGGCCAAATGGATGGTGTTAGAAATGCCGCTCAGCCCCTGGGAGGATAGATCAGCATTGGTGGAACGTAAGCCGTACTTACCGTAAAACTCCCAAGCATAGTTAGGCGCATAGATGGCCTCTGCCGCTAGGGTGTGTTCGGTAATGGTGTTAGTCCCTGGCGAGTTAATGGTGGTGGTGGGGTTAGTGGCGTATTCGTAGCTCAGCAAGCTGTTGAACTTGTCGCTGCGAGGGTCGCGGTAAGCCAAGCCCAGCCGAGCGCTGCTGGTATTGCCAAAGCGTCCTGTGAGTGCCTGGTTGGCATAGTTGGCATATTCAAACCGACCTAGGGCGGTCAGCGCCGGTGAAAGCCTGCCTGCAAGAGACGCCGTTAGCACCGTGTTATCACCGGTGGTGTCATTGTCGCGAAACTCGGCTCGAGCGCTAGCCTGAAAGTCTCGATTGTCCAAATATTCCAGTCCGACAGAGTAAGTGCTGCCAGGGACAATGCCCAGTGCCGCCGCTGATTGACCTACCGCAAAGGGTTGGGCAAATCGCTCGCCTGTGCCAATCAGGCCCAATCCTTCCCCGATTACCCGCTCGTAACCCAAGTCCAGATTCAATCCTGGTGCTAGGTTCCAGCGATGGTTGAGGCCGACAGCCCCCTGTCCGGTCATGCCGCTAGCACCGCCTAAAATCGAGTAGCGACCGGTGAGTTGGGTGCTGTCACTCAGGTCGTAGTCCAACAGCGTATCGAGTGAGGTAATAGAGTCGGGGGCAATATCACTGGCACTAAAAAACTGATGAGCTAACCGAACGGTAATTTCGGGAATGGGCTGATAATCAAGTCCTAAGACAGTACGACCTGGATATACCGGATCGTTATTGCCGCTGAGCGTCAGTTCGTTTTGGGCTCGAAAGGTGAGGTTATCGGCAATTGGCATGGTCAGCCCGGAGACCAACTGAGAGCTGTTGAAGTTGAGATTGCCAATGCGATCGGTGCGATCGCGATACACATAGGCCAAATCTACCGTTGCGGCCCCAATTTGCTGTTGAATACCTGCTCTAAAGGTGCTGAGCGAATTATCGACACTCGTGCCCGGTAGAGGGAAAAACCCTGGGTTGCGCAGCGCTTCAAAGCCTGTACGCACAGCCGTTGCCGTGCCACGATTTTCTTCTTGATCGTACTGCAAATCCACCTGAGTGCTCTCACCGAGCAGTGCCGAGAGCTGCGCGCCCCAGCGAGTTTGTCCAGGTCTAAAACTGGCCGTAGCATTGTTGGTGAAGCTATCGTCGGCCCCACGAATGTAGGCGCGGCCAATGACACTATCGCCGAAGGCGCTGCTTGCTTCGATCCGGTAGGCAGAGCCCTCGCCGTTGCCAGCCGCCGCACCGCTCAGCGATGAGCGGGCATACTCAGCGACAAGCTGACCCGCATTGCCTAACGAAATCAGTGCATCTACCCCGTAGAGCGTGTTGGTCGTGGCGTTGTTGTTTTCAGTCACCACCGATGCCCCAATCCAACTGGGAGAATCGAGATCATATGAGAAGTTGAACTGGGCTCTGCCCCCATAGAGATCGCCGCCTGTCTCTTGACCCTCTACCTGATAGGACGCAACGATCCGTCTGACGAGGGGTGGGCCAAAGGGATTAGCATCGGTGATGCTAATCGGCTGATTGAATAAAATTGCGCCGCGATCATAGTTAATGGTGTAATCTGCGCCGCGAATCAGCGCTACCCGCTCAATCACCGTCCCTGGGCGGTTGAGTTCTTCAACTTCGATGTAAATTTCTTCGCTGCCTGCAAGGATCAAAGGCCGCGAAAGAAAGTAGTAGCCGCTGGTTCCATCCGGTACGATGATGTCACGCTGAAAAGGGCGAATGTTATTCGCGTACATGGCCGTGAGCTGCAGGCCGTTATTTCCACTGCCGATGGTGTAGTTGCCGATAAAGCCGTGCAGTTGTCGGCTAGTGGCGCTGAACAGTTGGGAAGCCCGAGAGAATTCTTCGGTGCTGTAATCTCCCCACATCAAGAAATTGGGTTCGGCCTCTGGGATGACCGCATCCTGCTGCAGCCTTAAATAGACACTGTCTATAGAAGGCGTGAGATAATCATTGATCGAGCTATCGCCATAGACAGGATATGCCTGATCGCAAGATTGGGGATCGGCAAACAGTCGCGTCGTGGTGTCACAGCGCTCGTTGAGATTGCGATCGCTGTTATAAGCCCCCGTAAATAGCCAATCACCAATGGCACCGGTTGCAAAAACAGCCGTTTGAGCACTAAACTCCGTTTTACCAATTTTGTCCGGTACCAGAAAATCAGCAAAGCTGCCCCACAGGTTGGTTGCCGCAGGCCCTAAACGCAGGTCAACTACCCCTGTGACTAAAGAAGGCCGTAGCGGCGTGATAAAGCTGACTTCGGTATAGGCCTCAATTTCTCGTGGGCCGCTAGCTAAGTTGCCGTCTAGCGGCATAGCCGTAGGTGCTAGCAAGTCGTCACGCGCCGCGCTAGCACGGATAACCACCCGCTGTGCGTCTAAGCTAGAGCGCATTTCGGCTTCAAACTCACCTCGACGAGCCAAGACCTGAAAGCCTGTTCTATCAATATCGTAGTCAGCGCCAATAAATTCACCGGCACTCGCAGTCAAGGTGACGACAACATCACCAGCAATAGGTTCACCGTCAGCATCGACAATGCTGCCACCTAGCTTAACTGTGGCACGGCGATCGGCCAAAACCCGCGAGTTTTCTATTGGGCCTACTCGAATGCTGTATTCCTCACCTGACTCAATAGACTGCTGTAAAAGCACATCAGGCACCTGACGAATAACACTATCGTCAATTTCGCCCTCAATCTCGCCCTGTAGTCCCTCGTTAATGAGCTGAGAGTTAATCGGCACAGGCGGTGTCAAGACTGGACGTTGTGCTTCACTTAGCGCCTCAGTAGAGGGTGCTACAGACTGCGCCATCCAAAGACTTTCGTCTAGCTGTGAGCCTGAGCCTGTTATTAAGCCTGCGCCCATGTCTGAAAAACAGACTGTGACCAACCAGGTTCACTGTTAGCACTACCCTCTGGCATCACCGTCAGCAGTTGGTCTAAAGATGGCTGCTCCGAATAAGAGCGCATCAAATTAGACTGTGCCGCTAGCAGATCCTGTCTAGATGACTGAGGATTCGCCAAGGCAAGAGCAGGGGCCTCAAGGAAAAATTCATCGGAATTTCCAGAGACATGACTCACAGTTGGGGCAGTTGAGGCCTTGACAGCCGCAGCGCTTGATCTAGCGCTATTGGTATTCTTAACAGGGCTCGCATTTGTAGCCGCTTGGGCATAAGCTGCGAATGAATACAACAATGTACCGACAGTCGATGTTAAAAGACTGATACTAAGACCTTTCAATAGGCGCATGGTTAACCTTCTCCTTCACCGAATGCGGGGGTCACTGCAAAGTTCATCCGGGCAAGCCCACCGGGTTCTAAGCCGACTAAGCGAGACTGGCTATTGTTTCAACACGAAAGAGATTGGGAGCGAGCGTATAGCCGGGAAGGCTCGTCAGATCCAAGGTGCCGACGCGATGGCCAGCGACAGCGTTCGCAATTGAAAACAAGCCATCTGGGTCTGTGATGATGCGATTGCCGCTTTCCATATAAATCACTGCATTAGGCACACCAGGTTCCCCAGGCTGCTGCTCACCATCAAAGTTTTTATCGACGAAGACGCGGCCAATGATGGTGCCGCAATCCGAGAGAATGCCTTGGCGAATTGTGAGCTGAAATTCTGCGCTGACACTCCCTAATAAATCTGCCGAGGCCACTGCCACATTACGGCCACTGCCGCGAATGGCATCAGGCGTGAGGACAACCGCATAGGTTACACTCAAGTCACCACCCGCAGCGATGGGTGGAAACAGCAATGTCAAATCACGGCCACTCACCGTGACAGACGTAGGTGCATTTGGCGCTCCTGTGACTGAATCAGGAACGTAATTAATTCCGAGGGGCAGGGTATCCACAATTCTGACGTTGTTGGCGGTGATGGTGCTGCGATTTTGGAGCAGCAGGCGGTAAATCACCACGTCTCCAGGTTCTGCGGCTGATTTGTCGGCTGACTTCACCAAGTTGAGACCTAACGTATTAGCGCCTAACACACCTGCGATCGGATAGGTTACTTCGTTAGAGGTCAAATTAGTGCGTGCCGGAACCGGGGCACCGCCACCGGGCGGCGTGACAACCACACCAGGCGTGTCGTACTGAATCGTTGCACGGTTGGGAATCAACTGCCCCAGCGCGTTAGAGGGTAGCAGTAGCCCGTTAATGGCAATGCTGAGCAGCACACCCAATGCTATCAGTCGGCTAAAGTTGAGCCATTTTTTGAGTTGCTTGCCAATGTCCGTGCGGCCAAGCATTTTTTTCGCAAACATGTTTTAAACCAATCAAATTGAATGCAATTAGCCACGATCAAGCTATTTAAATAAGAACCTGTTTGGATGCCACAAACGCTGAATCTTAACGTGATAAGAACCTTCGGCTATGCCGACCAAGAAGCAGCTTTTTTCAAAGCTGAAACTTGAATCCTAGGCAAACTTTAACTAGGCAAACTTTGTCGGCAGTCTGTGCTGAATATTCAGGTGCTGAAATATCAGTTACTGAATATCAGGTGCTGAGTATCAGTTACTGAACGCTAGGTGCCGAACGCAGGGGAAACAGGCTTAAGCGAGACGCTTAACCCGGTGAGACATCGCTAGATCATCTCCACTGAGGTACTGAGACCGCATAAGTCCTAAGTAAGTTTCCTGAGCCAGCAAAACTGGGTTGCCTTGCTCGGCTTTTCCAACAATCAGCTTTTTTAACGGATATTTACAGTAGATATACTTAAATCTCTACTGAAAAATGATTATTACACTCCGAATTGCGAAAAATCAATCCTTACTGAGGCTTTTTAAGTATTAATTTATACGCTTTTTGTCTATTTACGTAGACGACAACAATGCCTTTGTGCACCCATTTGGAGTTTTTCTTAGGGTGCATCTAACGCATTATTAACTTCCCTAGCCGCTTTTCGAAGCTGTTTTGAAGCCGCATTTTGCAGGCTGAAAATAATGTCTTTAACAATGAACCTTAAGACTTTATTTTTTTGTTGTAAATCTCTAGTGTCAATAGTGGTGATCTGCCAAAAACAACAAGAGTTGTTTCCAGATAGGATGTTTGCTCACAAGTGGCTAATGGATGTGAAACAATACTTTCCCAATAGGGTTAGGTCAAATGAAAACTAGCGTGTGGGAGGTTGTGTATGATAATTATTTTTCTGAATTTTTTATAACTTGTAAGGGCTTTAACTTGATCTATTGACTATTTTCTGCAAAGTGCCAAGATTTTTTGATGCTTAAGGAAAAATATTTTTAGTTTAAGCAATAGCCTCTTTGAAGAAGCTTTATCTAGATAACTTATGGGTGAATTTGTGGGGTGAGTTCCTGTTGACTAGTTTGATTGATTAAGGGGCTATGGCCCAGTATGAGGGGGATTACCCCCATGTGCCTAATAGGACAAAGTTTTAGACAAAGTATTAATTGATACATGCATACTGACGCCAAGATTGTCTGGGCGGTCAAACATCGATCACTCAAAATTGGGCGGTTCTGATGGGGCAGATGGGGAGAAAGGCAAGGGAGAAAGGTAAGGGAGAAAGGTAAGGGAGAAGGGCAAGGGAGCAGGGAGTTAATCGTTTTTGTGTTGATCGGGTAGATCCTGCCAGTGCATGTGTAAATCTCGTTGAGGAAAAGGAATCTCGATACCTTCTTGGCGCAGGGCTTTGGCTAGCAAAAACATCAGATCGCTGCGGATGATGAACTGTCGGCTGGGCTGATCGATCCAGACCAACAGTTCAAACTGAAGGGCGCTATCGCCAAAGTTGAGAAAAAGGACTATGGCAGGTGGTGTGGTAAGGACGTCTTTGTGCTGGGCGCTGACGCGCAAGAGCAGGTCTTGGACTTGTTCGGGGTCGGAGTGATAGGCGACACCAATAGGAATGCGAATCCGGGAGATGGGGTTGCGGTGGCTCCAATTAACGACTTCATTTTCTAAAAACTTGGAGTTGGGCACGATCACGGAGACTTGGTCGAGGGTGCGAATTTCGGCGGAGCGGGCACCAATGCGTTCGACAGTGCCGGTTTTGTCGCCGATTTGAACAAATTCACCGACCTGCACGGGCCGTTCAAAAACGAGCACCAAGCCGCTGCCGATATCTTTGACAATGTTTTGTAGACCTAGGCCCGCGCCTACGCCTAACGCGCTGGCCAGTAGGGTCAGGGAGCTTAGATCGATGCCTGAGGCTTGCAGGACAATGATGCAGCCTACAAAAATTAGGCTGTATCGCAGCAAAATAGCGATCGCTTCTTGTACGCCTCGGTTGATACCGGTTTCTTGTAGTATCCTCTGCTTGAGCAGATTGGAAATCAGTTGGGCGACGACCGTTACTAGGAGCACCAGCACCAGCACCCGAAAAATATCGACAATAGAAATGGGTTCGTTGCCCAGCGGAATGGTTTTGTTGGTGAAAGACTCGGTAAGCTGAGAGATGATTTGATAGCTAAACTGACGAGTATCGGGAAACAAGTCGGTCGCATACAGTAGCGCGCCAATCCAGATGCCGAGACGAAAGAGCATTAAAGTGGCGTTGAGAAAGAGGTTGACGATGGTGAATTGACTGTGATCGCCTTCTTCTTCTTCCATCATTAGTGACTGCAGGAAATGGTACAGGTAGCCTCGCCAAAGTAAGCCGACGAGCCAATGGGCTAAGGCCGCTACAATAGGCACTACCAAAATTTGCCACAGGTGTGACTGAATGTAGGCGTCTTGACGCTGCCATTGCGATCGCGCGAAGGTCTGTTCTAGCTCTCTCGCCCAATTTTGAGCCTGCCTAGCCGCCGTTAGGGTGCCGTTGGTGTCGTCAGCAGTGACCGTAAAGTTGAATTGTGTGTCGGGATTTTCTGCATTGGGATAGTACAGCCATACGGTTGCTAAGTTGCCATCTCTAATGCTCTCGACTTGAATCTCTGGCTGTTGCTGCTGCTGGGCGAAGTTTTGCAGGCCAAGGCTGATAGTAGCGGCGCGAGTGCTGGCACTGGTAGTGGTAGCGGTGTCAGTCACGCGAAAAACGGCGCGGCCATCGACGATGACCGGCGCAGATTGCTCATCAGCCACCATGCTGGTGGGCAGAATGATTCGAGGGGCAATAAAGGGCAGGGCGATCGCCACCGTAAAACTTAAAACAGCCACCACCACCAGTCGCACAATACGCTGAGGATTACGGCTAGGATGATAATCGGGCATGGAGCTGATGTGCTAAGGCTTAGACTCTGGTCGCTGAGACGGCGGCTGAGACGGCGGCTTGGTTGGACTTTGGGTTGAACGTTGGATTGAACGTTGGGTTGAACGTTGGATTGGACTTTGGATTGAACGTTGGATTGAACCTGTGGTTTGACACGTCGATTGGCGCTTGAATCGGCGGTGCTGAAGGACAACAGGCAGCGCCGAAAATAGCATCAGTACCATCAAACAGCACAGCAACGGCAGCAAACGCCCTCCGCTGAGAGCATCTGCTCCTGTCACACCTAGCCAAGTGTAGGCCAAGGTGCCCGGAATAATCCCTATCAATGTACCAATGGCATAGGCCAGGGGTGAAACCGGCGTCAGGCCAAGGGCAAAGTTCACCACGTTAAAAGGCGAAATGGGCGAGAAGCGAATGGTCAGCACGCAGCCCAAACCATTCTGGCCCAGGGTTGTATTCAGCTTTTTGAGCAAAGGTTTGTGAGCAAAGCGCTGAGTGAACCAGCCATAGAGTAAGTAGCGGGCCAGACCAAAGGCCGCGATCGCCCCTAAAGTCGCCCCTAAAACCGACCATATCGTGCCCCACCAGAGTCCATACACGGCGCCACCAACCACGACCAGCAGCGTACCGGGAATGCCCACCGCATTAGCAATCACATGGGCCAACATAAACAAGCCGACACTGCCCTTGCCCGCTGCTTCAAACCCCTGAATCAGCCCTTGTCGATCGAACACAATGGCCAGAGGATGTTGCGTGGCGTTGCGGGTTACAGCCGCTGCGCCAATGGCAAGGCAAAATGCAGCGATCAACAAGCTCCAAAATTTTCGGTTCAATCTCATGTCAGTTAAAGCTGTCAGGACGCAGCATATTGCGTCCTGACAGGAGGTCACGATGGGCGGTTGGTCCCTTTGCGTCAGTTTTGCGCCGTATCGCTTTTATGCCACGTCAGTGGTCGTTTCTTCTGCAGCCGGAACCGCCGCGTTGAGAGCTTTTTTGGCAATTTTGCCAATGTAGAGTGAAATGGCGACAATCGTAACCAAAATCAAAATTCTGATAATCCAGCTAATCACTGGGTTAGAGGGGGCTTCACCCGAGCCCAACATGGCCACATCCCCGATCAAAGAGCCCAAGTACACATACATAATGGTGCCTGGAATAATCCCCGTCGTGCCCAGCACATAGTCTTTGAGGGCAACTTTGGTCAGCCCCAAAGCATAGTTCAGCAGGTTGAATGGAAAAGCGGGAGACAGCCGAATCAAAAAGATCAGCTTAAGCCCCTCTTCGGCGATCGCATTGTCGAGCGCATTGAAAAAGCTATTGCCTTCCACCTTTTTGGCAATCCAATCACGGGCCACAAACCGACCGACCAGAAAAGCCGCCGTCGCGCCCAGCATCGCGCCAATAAAGACCAAAATAGAGCCCTTGATCACGTCAAAGACAAAGCCCGCGCCGAGAGTAACCACCGACGCCGGTAAAAATGCCACCGTGATCACGATATAGGCCAAAACAAACACAATCGGAGCAATCGCCCCCAAGCCATTAATCCACTCCACCAAATTCACCAACTGCTGTTGCAATTGACCAAATATGGCAAACGGGCCAGAAGATTGCTCAGCGCCTGCTTGAGCCAAAGCAGGGCCTACTGCCAAGACAAAACTCCCCAACAAAAAACACACACTCAGGGCCGAAACCCGACGTAGCCACTTGGAGCGACTTACTCCTAACCGTTGAGGCTGCCCAGCGCAGCGATGTAGCAGATTGTGAGAAAAAGACATAGGGCGATTCCTGTTCTATGGTGTTCGAGATAGCGTTATTTGAGACAGCGTTATTTGAGACAGCGTTGGTGTTCGAGACAGCGTTATTTGAGATAGCGTTGGTGTTCGAGATAGCGCTATTTGAGATAGCGAGCGGCATGGGCCATTAAAGCAAGGCACCTCCGCAGCTAGAACCGCTGCCAGCCGTACAGCCATAGCAATAAGGGCGAGTAGCCACCTGCTCAATCACATCCAAAGAGTCAGCAGCCAACAGTTTTTCAATCGTCAGCGTCGTTCCGTCGGGCGATCGCGCCAGCACACCCTCCATTTGGTTAAAGTCACAGTCGTACACATTGCCCAGATAATCCACTGACAGCTCATTGCGACACATTAAATGCGCCACCGTACTGGCATTGTGATGAGACGCTAAAAATGTCAAATAAGGGCCATAAATATTGCGGTGCTGCAAATGAAACTTCGTGCGGCCAATCGGCAAATTGGTAATCGTGAAAAGATGATTAAAAACAATTCCAAAATGCTGGGCTAAATAATCGCTGTAGTCCTTTTGCAGCCCACTTTGATCCGGCGTCAGAGAAAAATCTGGCGAAGTCGGAATCGGCGGGTTATACACCAAATCTAAAACCAGCTTAGGATCTTTGCCGTAGCCTAAAGCATTGAGCATTTGAATCGCGTGAATAGAATCGTTGTAGACCCCTTTGCCCCGCATGGCATCCACATTGCCTTCTAAATAACAGGGTAAGGATGCAACAATGTGCACCTGGTGCTGAGCCAAATACTCAGGCAAATCTTCATAGCCCGACTCAAAAAAATCGTCAGATTAGAGCGGACAATCACTTCTTTGCCCTTCGCTCTAGCCGCCTCGACCAGTGATCGAAAGCCATAGTTCATTTCAGGTGCACCGCCCGTCAAATCAACGGTTTTGATCTGATCAAAGCGATTGATTACAGTTAAAAGCTTCTGGCAGACTGCCTCGGAGAGTTCTTCGCGGCGATTGGGGCCTGCTTCCACATGGCAATGGCTGCACGATAGGTTGCACCGGCGGCCTAAGTTGATTTGGAGAACGCTGACAGAATTTTTGCTTAAAGCACCACCAAGGCTTTTTTCGAAAGGGATGAGGGACACAGCGGCGCTTTGCGGCTCTTGTTGAGGTACAGACGTTAGCGGCGAATCTATATCGGCGGTAGGAGATGGCGGGGTTTGAACCATGAGAATTGGCAGTTATTTCAACCAGCTTAGTGTGACACCACAAGCGCATGACCGTGGCTTAATACTTTCTATTTATAGAGGATGGGCCAACAGAGAGGCTGAGTGTTTGCTTAGAAGCGGATGTGAGTTTTTGAGGCGAGTTTATCAGCGTCTTCTCAGGCAGATACAGTAGGCTCAAAATATAGCCTCAAAATACAGCCTCAAAAATTAATGTCCATTCCCTTTGACTGTCTATGAAACCTGTCGTTGACCCCAATTCCATTCAGTTCCGTATCACTGTTGGCATGGTATTAGCCTCTGTCATGGGAATTGGTGGCTTCACTGGTTGGATTAACCTGCGGATGCGGCAGCTCCTGATAGAAAGCCATAAGGCCAATGCCTTCTTGATTGCTTCTCGCCTCGGCGAAGATATTGATCTTTACGATGCCACAATGGCCTTACCCCAAGCGCTATCGATGGCCATTGACTACCGCGAGCAGCCCGATGTGGCAATTTGGGTGCGATCGCCCGACGGGAAACTTTTGGCCCAATCAGACACGCTCTCGATGGGATCTTGGCAGGTGAATGGATTTGCCTCGGCGCTGATGGCATTGGTGCACCGTAACAGCACAGGGCTAGATGTGGTGCGGCTGCAAAATCGCCATTTAGTGACTTGCTCTAGTCCATTAAAAGTGGGCGGACAGATCATCGGTTCGCTCTATGTCGTAGACGATATCACAGAAGATCACACCAGCTTGTCGCGTATCACCCGCACGCTAGCACTCTCAAGCGTGCTGGCCATTGGTATCGGCGCTGTGGCGACCTCGCTGTATATCAGCCGTGCCATGCGGCCCATTCGCAAAATGAACCGCTTGGCTGCCAACGTTTCGACTGATAACCTGGCAGATACCCGTCTAGAGTTTGAGCAGGCCCCTACAGAAGTGCAGCAGCTTGCCCAAGCCTGCAATATGATGATCTCCCGCCTGTCTGAGGCTTGGGAACAGCAGCGTCGATTTGTCAGCGATGTTTCCCACGAGCTACGCACACCGCTCACCTTGGTGCATGGCTACTTGCAAAGTACGCTGCGCCGCAGTGATAACCTCACCCCTACCCAGCGCGAAGGCTTAGAAATTGCCGCAGATGAAGCCGATAGAACCATTCGCCTATTGCAAGATCTGTTAGATTTAGCCCGCGCCGACGGCGGCCATTTGCGGTTTCAGCTTGACCGTCAGCCGCTGCAGCCGGTGGTGCAAGAAGTGCTAGAGATGAGTCAATATGCGAGCGATCGCATCCACTCCAACCTAGAACCTGTCGATGCCCTAGCCGATCGCAATCGCCTTAAACAAGTGCTGATTAATTTAATTGACAATGCCATGAAATATTCAGCCGATGATCAGCCGATCAAAGTAGACATGAGGCGAATAGGCAACTACGTCTGTATCGAAATCAAAGACCACGGTCGCGGCATTCCCTTAGCAGATTTGACCAAAATATTCGACCCCTTTTACCGTGTCGATGAAGATCGCTCTCGGGCAACTGGCGGCACTGGGTTAGGCTTATCAATTGTTAAAACTTTAGTCGAGGGCATGAACGGTACTCTAAAAGTTCAATCCAAACTTGGCGAAGGGAGTGTGTTTACCGTGAGCTTACCGGTGTAATGTCCGATTTGCCGAGGTTGGCAGAGAGAGGTTCGCAAAGATAAGGTTCGCAAACTTCTCTTTGCAAAGAGAGGTTCGCAAAGAGAAGTTTGCAGATACGTTTATAGATATATTTTATGGCTTGAGCATTTATGGATAGACATTAATCAATAGCTATTGCTGGACTACTGCCGCAAGCATGGCTGCTCAAAATATAGCTGCTCAAAATATAGCTGCTCAAAATAAGGGAGGCTTCGCCGATGTCTGAGGAAACCGCGCACATTTTAGTGATTGAAGATGAGGAAAAGCTGGCCAAGTTTGTACAGCTAGAATTGGGTTATGAAGGCTATCAGGTCACGGTGGCCAACGATGGTCTGAGCGGGCTGATGGCCGCGCGCGACAGTGAGCCCGATTTGGTTTTGTTGGACTGGATGATGCCAGGGCTAACCGGGGTAGAAGTGTGTCGTCGCTTGCGGGCAACCGGCGCAATGATGCCGGTGATTTTGCTCACCGCCAAAGATGGCATTGAAGATCGCGTCGCTGGGCTCGATGCCGGGGCTGATGACTATGTTGTCAAGCCGTTTAGCATTGAAGAATTGCTAGCCAGGGTGCGGGCCCATCTGCGGCGCAATCAACCAGAAGATCCACAAGCGTTTCAATTTGCTGATTTGACCTTAAGCCGTAAAACACGGGAAGTCAAAAGGGGCGATCGCACCATTGAACTGACAGCCAAAGAATTTGATTTATTAGATTATTTAATTTCCCATCCTAAACAGGTGCTCACGCGCGATCGCATCCTTGAAGAAGTATGGGGCTATGACTTTATGGGCGACTCCAACATCATTGAAGTGTACATTCGCTACCTACGCCTGAAGCTAGAGTCTGCCAACGAAAGCCGCCTGATTCAGACCGTACGCGGTGTCGGCTACGTCATGCGCAGTTGACAGTAAAGCCGTTGAAACTAATAATTTGCAAAACTTCTGAGGGATGCTGAGGACGTGATTCATATCATCTGAGTGATGCACATCATCTTAAGTGATAGCCCTTTAAGGTGAATTGATGCTTGTCTTAACAAAAAGCTGCTAACTGTACCAATAGCGCTATAGTGTTGTCGAGCAAATTTTGATCCCTATTTTCCCCTGAGGCGAAACCTATGAAGCAAGTCAATTTCGTAGTGATTTTCGTAATTTGTCTGGCGCTGGTGCTCTTTGGCATTGAAAATACGACGCCATCGGTTATTCATGTTGTCAAAGGGGTCGATTTTGAAGCGCCTTTGAGCGTGGAGCTGATTGTGGCAGCGGGTATTGGGGCAACGCTGGCATGGGTGTTTAGCGTATGGGTGCACCTGCAGAGCATTGCTGAGAAAAAGCCTGAAATTGAGCAGCGAGAGCTGCGCATTCAGCAACTCGAAGAAGACGTAGAACGCTACAAAGTAGAGCTAGAGCAGTTGCCAATGCTGCCCCAATCCAATGATGCAGAGCAGGGTGAAGCTTACGTCTCGTAAAGATATCTCGTAAAAATATCTTGTAGAAATATCTTGTAGAAATATCTGGCCCCACTACATTTCATGCACCTCAGTCTAAGTTTCACCTCAGTCTAATTCACCTCAGTCGAACCTTCCCCGCACTGAGGCTCGCCGTCTACCAACTGTGGCGGTGCCAGGGAAGGGGCTGCTAGCGCTGTGCTTTCACATGGCTTTCACATATAGCTTTGGTCGCTTGACTGAGGTACAGCACGCTGGCTGAAGCCTCTACGTGACAACAGGCCAAGCGACGCGCGTGTACCCGTTAGCGTAGCCGTTATGCCTCCGGCACATGCTATAAAGCCTTCTTCGGCCACATAAATTTTAAGCTTCATGGCCGGGGTCTTTTCTTCGACCCGCTGGCTGACATATTGGTGCAGTTCCTGTACCGAAACAGCGCCGTCGCTGTCCAAGTCAGCCTTGCTAGTTTCTACTCCTTCTACCAAGTATTGGGTGTAAATTGAAAGCTCCGCATCCTGCTGCTCAAAGGAATACTGGGTGGAGGTAGAAGAAGTCAATACAGCTCTTCCTTCGCCGAGCTAGCATGGCAGAAGTATGGCCAAAACATGGCGGAAATAGGGCAGAAATAGGGCAGAAATGAGATCTAGCGCCCGTGGATTGTTGACCAAGGGTTGTGTTATTTGACAATCACGTATACGCTTGGCGCACTATCACTAGCTGTACGATTGACGGTCTGTAGAATTGACGGTCTGTAGAATTGACGGTCTGTAGGATTGCTCACTGTACGCAAACTAGCTGTTTTATGTCGAGTTCTCTGGCCCAAGGCGCGATCGCATTTCTCATTGACCTGGCTGAAAAGGGTGAAATAGACCCTTGGGATGTCCAGGTGATTGATGTGATCGATCGCTTTTTAAAAACCTTGAAAGACCAGCCATTGGCCAAAAAGCCAGTGGAGCAGGGGCGTTCATCCTATGAGTCTAGCTTGACAGAGTCGGGGCAAGCCTTTTTGTATGCCTCTATGCTTGTGCTGCTCAAGGCCGATACCTTGGTGCGCCATGAAGTAGCGCAAGAGAGCGAACTAGAAGAAGACGATTTTTTTGAGGATGAGCTAGCGTTTGGTGAACAGGCACTGCCCCGCGACTTAGAAAAGCATATTCATCGGCGAGCTGTTGCGCCGCCACCCGCTAAGCGGCAGGTGACGTTAATGAGCTGATTGAGCAGCTAGAAGCGATTGCCTCTGCGATGAGTGAGCCTTCGAGAGTGCGATCGCACCGCCCCAAACCCCACACCAAACGAGAAGCCGTCAAAGCGATTGCCGAACTTGCTCACCAAGAGAACCTCAACGAAATTGCTGATGCCCTCAACGCCTTTTTAGAAAACCATTGGGACGACGTTTTTGAAGATAGCGTCAACTGGATGGATTTTGAGCTATTGCTCACCCACTGGGCCAGCTTTCGCCCTGAAATACTCGGTGGCCCGATTGAAGGAGAACTCAGTGAGGCCGACTACAAACACGAAAAAGTCGGCGTCTTTTGGGGATTGTTGTTCCTCACCTCACAGTCCAAAGTCGAGCTATTGCAAGAGAACTTTTATCAAGACCTCAAAGTTCGTCAGCTCAACGAAGCCACCCTCGCAGAAGTGCCTGCCTATGTCCTGCCGGACTAATCTGGCTTTGAGGGTTTTCCCGTTAGTGTTAATCAGAATAAGCTAGCCAAAATGAGTGTTAGCCAGCGTTAAGACGACGTGAGTGCTGAGATGTTTCAGGACATGAGCCAACAGTTTCTTTTTATGGGGCCGCTTCAAATCAAAAAAGCTTGTAAAGAAATCTGCTGTTTTGACCCAATATCTACCCAACATCTACATAGAGAGGGAATAGTACTTTTAGAGGCGGCTTTAAGTTTTTTTGTTGAAGCTTGTCTTTAATGGGCGCAGCTTGAGACTTTTTTTAGCTGAAGCTGCGCTTCTTTTAGCTGAAGCTGTGCTTCTGTTATGGTTCTCTGGGGTTATTCCGTTGGGTTATTCAATGGGTGAAAGATATGACCTACTTTTTGCGATCGCACCATCAACTGCGCGGCAACTCGCTGCTGTTGAGCCAGTGTATGGGTAAATCTTTGAGGAAATTTGGCCGTTTGCTCACCATTACCCTGCTGATCACCCTGCTATTTCCTGGGCTCTTTTCTGGGCTCTTTTCTGATAGTGGCCCTGATCTAGGCAACGCCCTTGCCCAAGAAAGCACGCGCTTGAGCACGAGTTCCCTGAGCGATCGCCCCACCCTTTTTAGTAGGCCGCTGCGCTTAATCAGTCTGCGGGTTTCTACCCGTTGGCAGTACCGTCGCGCTGACTATCTATTTACTATCGATATACCCACCGAAGCTGCGCAGCCGCTGCAACAGGTGACATTTTCTCAAATCGAGGGAGCCGACTATCCTCGCTACAGCCCTCAGAGAACCTACGCCTATGAAAATAGCGATCGCAACCAACCTCTCAACATCACCACCACCGATAGTCTGGCTGAACGGACAGTAACCGTTGAATTTGACCCACCCGTTGAGCCCGGTCGCCTTGTGACCATCGCGCTTAGCTCTCGCAACCCCAGCGATGGCACATATCTTTACGATATCGCGGGCTCTCCGCCTAGGACAATCGGGCTAGGCCAGCGGATTGGCATTGGTAGGCTGCAAATTTATCAAAACTCAGATCGCCGATTCGTATGGTGAGTTGAGTGGCCAGTACAGTGTGGCCAATACAGTGTGGCCAATACAGTGTGGCCAGTACAGTGTGGTCAGTACAATGTGGGCAATACAGTGTGGGCAATACAGTATGGCCAGTATAGTGTGGGTACAGTGTGGTCAGTATAGTGATGAGCCCCCGCCCCGATATTGAACCCTTTTTAGTCACCGCTGAGCAGATGCAGCAAATCGAGGCGCGCATTTTTGCCGCAGGGATGCCCGTAGCTGCGCTGATGGAGAAAGTTGCTGGGCGGCTCAGCCAATGGTTTGCCCAGCGCCATGGAAAAGCCCGAGGTAAAAAAATTGGTGTTTTAGCAGGCCCCGGTCACAATGGCGGTGATGCCTTGGTGATGGCCCGCGAACTGCACTATCTGGGCTATGAGCTATGTGTTTATCAGCCTTTTGCCAAGTGTAAGCCGCTGACAGCGCAACATGCCCAGTATGCCAAAAGCTTGGGCATCGCTTTTGTAGAATCAGTCCAAGGGCTGATAGCCTGTGATGCCATTATCGATGGTGGGTTTGGCTTCGGACTGACGCGCGAGATCACCCATCCATTGGCTGGCGATATTGAAGCCATTAACCAACAGCCCATTCCAGTTTTTAGCATCGATTTGCCATCTGGCATTCATACCGATTCTGGCCAGGTTTTAGGCGTTGCTATTCGAGCCAAACACACGGCTTGTTTGGGGCTGTGGAAACGCGGCTTGATGCAAGCGAGCGCCCTCGCCTACCTGGGCAAGTGTGAGCTGATAGATTTTGATATTCCGTTAGCGGATATTGCCGCAGTGCTCGGGACAACACCCGCCGTTCAACGATTGACCCGCCAAGTGGCCTTAGCCCATCTCCCCCTTAACCGAGCCCCTAGCACTCACAAATATCAAGTCGGTCACCTGCTCTTAATTGCAGGTTCAAAACAATATGCCGGTGCCGCTTTGCTGGCTGGTCAGGGAGCCATCGCCAGTGGGGTCGGGATGCTCACCTTGGCGGTGCCTGAGTCTATTCGCTTGGCTATTTTGGCTGCCCTCCCAGGGGCGTTGCTGATGGGTTGTCCTGAAACGGCCGACGGTGCGATCGCCCAGCTTCCTAGCCGTATCGATCTGGATCAATATGATGCGATCGCCCTTGGCCCCGGTCTTACTCCAAGCGTTCCAGATTTGCTTCTCCAAGTGCTAAATGCCGATTGTCCTGTGCTGCTCGATGCCGACGGCCTCAATCTTTTAGCCCAGCAGCACCCGCTGCAAATTCTGCCATCAAGATCTGCACCCACCATCCTGACGCCCCATACAGGAGAATTCAAACGCCTTTTTCCTGATATTCATCACCAATATGTGCAAGATCTAGCAGGTGAAAGTGCCCTTGCCGCCGCTCAAGCCAGCGGTGCCATCATATTGCTCAAAGGCCCTAGGAGCGCCATCGCTACCCCCAACAGCCTGTGGTTCAACCCCGACAGTACCCCTGCTTTGGCCAGAGGTGGCAGCGGTGATGTACTCACCGGTCTGATGGGCGGTTTAGGTGCGATCGCAGCTTCATCTCAGCCCACACCCCACCCTTTAGCTCAAACATGCTCTAAAACATTAGCCGACAGCGTTCTTAGCGCCGTTTGGTGGCACTCACAAGCCGCACTTTACGCCAGCCACCACCGTAGCGTCCTCGGCGTCGATCCGCTGCATTTAGCCCAAGCGCTGAACCCAGCTCTGCAGCATGTGCTGAACACCTAATCTTTCAGCTTATTGGCTCGCTTACGTTTGACGCTCTCCCAAGTTCGCCAACCCAAAAGCACCAACATCAAGATCGTCAGCGGTACGACCACAATTGCGATCAAACCAACCCACGGAGAATGGGGATCGGTCGCATGAGCAACCAAATATCCGATATACAGCAGATAGTACGCCAACAGCAAAACGCCTTCTCTACGAGACACCTCATTGTCTGTAAAAAAGATTGGAAAACACATCACCGCCACAGCCAGCATGATCGGAATGTCAAACGTCATCGCCGAAGTTGAAATGTTAATGCCTGCTGTCGATACACTACTGCTAAGACCAAGCACCACCAAAATATTAAAAATATTGCTGCCAATCACATTGCCCACCGCAATATCACGTTCTCCGCGAATGCTTGCCATCACAGAAGTTGCCAATTCAGGCAAAGAGGTGCCAAAGGCAATCACAGTCAAACCAATGATCAAGGGACTAGCCCCCAAAAATTCAGCAATGGCTACGGCCCCTGTGACCAGTAAATGGGAGCCTGAGACCAGCGTGATTACCCCGACGATGAAGAGCACACCGTTCAACCCTGTTTCCTTTAAAGAGGTTGAACGCTCCCCAAACTTGGCATATTCAGCCTGCACCGCTTGATCTTTTTCCTGTCGGCTCTGATATAGCAAAAATATCGTGTATGCCAAGCCGCCCAAAAACAAAACGATGCCATCGGAACGGTCAATTCGGCCATCTAAACCAAAAAAGACAACCAAAGCTGACACGCCAATCATAATCGGCACGTCCAACCGCACGAGTTGCTGGGCCACCACGAGCGGGGCAATGACTGCAGAGGTGCCTAAAATCAGCAAAACATTACAAATATTACTGCCGACCACATTGCCCAACGAAATATCTGCCTGACCATTCAAGCTCGCATTCAAGCTCACTGCCAACTCAGGTGCACTAGTGCCAAATGCGACAACTGTTAGACCAATCACCAAGGGAGATACGCCCACTGTAGCTGCTAGCTTGGACGCGCCTTTGATTAATATTTCAGCGCCAGCAACCAGCAGAAATAAGCCCACTACCAAAGAAACAACCGTCAAAATGTCCATAGGTGCCGTAAGTCAGAACTCGGGGTAGTCGTTTAGCAACTGTCTTGTTTAGCAACTGTCTCGTTTAGCAACTGTCTTGTTTAGCAACTGTCTTGTTTAGCAACTGTTAATGGTGTGGCAAAGTAAGAATGCATCCTTACCTTTGCCTTGGTGAGCATTCCTTCTCTATTAATATCAAGCTACCCAGATGTAAGCCTTATGCAGGTTATGACCAACTTCACCGAGATATAAGCACATCAGCACTCCAAAACAAGCGAATGAAGCTGTGAATTAAGCTGTAAATTGAGTCGTTAAGTTAGCAATTTTTCCCCAATAGCCAAGCTACATACAAACAGCCTTGTAGGATAGCGATTGAACATAATCATTGCCAGCTCCATTTCCAAAATCCATTTCCAAAATCCATTTCCAAAATCTATTTCCAAAATCCATTTTCAAAATCCACGTCCAAAATAGGTGACTTCACAACACCCCTCTCCAACAATAGAACCATTAGCCCCTTGGCGATCGCCCCTTGCACGTGCTATTCATCGCAACCGTGCCCTACCTAGTGCCCGCTATCTCCAGCTTGCCACCCTTCGCGTCGATGGTACACCTGCCAATCGCAGCGTTGTCTTCCGGGGCTTTTTAACCGGTACAAACCGACTGATGTTCATCAGCGATCGCCGCAGCGAGAAAATTAACCAAATTATTCACAATCCAGCCACTGAAGCCTGCTGGTACTTTACCAAAACCCGCGAACAATTTCGCCTTGCTGGACGCCTCTGGCTGATTAGCGCAGATACAGCGCCAGCCACTCTCCAATCTGCTCGAGTAACACTTTGGCAAAATATCTCAGACAGTGCCCGTCGCCAATTTGCTTGGCCCCAGCCCAAGGCTCCTCGCTCCCCCAACGACGCCTTTGCGACCCATACGCTCGATCTACAAGCACCCCCTTTATGCTTTTGCCTTTTGCTCCTCACTGTCCACAGTGTGGATCATCTAGACCTGAGAGCTGAGCCACAAAACCGTCACCTTTACCAAAAGCTAGAGAATCAGCCGCCGGAAAATAGCCAATGGCAGACCACTATCGTCAATCCATAAGCGCTTTTTAGATTCCTAGTCTTTCTAAAATCCTAGTCTTTCTAAAATCCTAGTCTTTCTAAATCTCTACTTTTTCTAGAGCCCCATACCGCCTTCTAGATTCCTGCACCACCCAAAAACTCTTGAATAGCGCGATCCTCAATTCGGCAGCAATTGTCAGGTTCACAGCTCTGTGTTTGCAGTGCTCGCATGAGTAACGCCTCTTGGTCAGCTCGGCCTGTTCCCACCGCAATCAATCGATCCGCTGCGACCCCAGAAACCCCCATGGCTGGCTGTTCGCTCTTGCGGTGCGCCTGTAGCGCTGAGAGTTCATTTTCCAGCGCATCGATTCGATCCACCAAAGCTCTAATGGCCATTGCCTCAGAGTCAGGCAATCGTCCATGCTCAAGCGGATCTACACGCTCGCCCGAACGGTACACGATGCGGCCAGGAACGCCTACGACCGTGCATTCTGAGGGCACCTCCCGAAGTACCACAGAGCCTGCACCGATGCGCACATTGTTACCGATTTGTATATTGCCTAATATCTTTGCACCTGCGCCAACCACGACATTTGAGCCTAAGGTGGGATGCCGCTTGCCGCTTTCTTTACCCGTACCCCCTAAGGTCACGCCCTGATAAATGAGGGCAGAATCCCCCACAATGGCAGTCTCCCCAATCACCACACCCATGCCGTGATCAATAAACACACCCGAGCCAATGGTTGCGCCAGGATGAATTTCGATACCTGTGAGGGCTCGGGCAAAGTGAGAAATCATTCTAGGAATAAAAGGCAAACCCATATTCCACAGCCAGTGTGCGAACCGGTGCAGCACCAGTGCTTGAAAACCGGGGTATAAGAAGGCAACTTCTAGCCAGTTACGAGCGGCTGGGTCACGGTCGAAAATAATGAGAAAGTCTTTAGCTAAGGCGTTGAACACGGATCGTTTCCCTGCATTGACAAGCCATAATTATCTTAGCGCTTTGCCCAACCCTCTCAACCGACCAAAAGATCCATTTGAGAGCAATTTGATATCTGGCCATGGCATTCTGGGGGATATCTGGGGGATATCTGGCGGTTGTCTTTAGCGGTTGTCTTGGGCAGGTGTCTTGGGCAGGTGTCTTGGGCGGTAAGTCGAAAAACGGCAGGTTGCTTAGGGCGTCGGCTCAAAAATTCGCAGTATGTAATCTAGGCGATCACCAGGATTGAAGCTACCGACCCAAACGCGATACTCTCCTTCCGGCCAGTCCTGCCCACCAATGGCCGCATCTCGATCGCCTCGACGGGCGTTATCGTTGCAGTCAATGCCTCTAGGGCCTTGCACGAGTAGCGTCGTATCCTCTTCGTTGCTGTCAATGGCGATTCGTAATCGCGATCGCGCTTCTGTTAAAACAAAGCTGTAGTCCGGCTGCTCGCTACCATAGCCTAAACAGACTTTTCGTTGGCGATCGCGCGCTGCTAACTGCGTCAAGTTATAGCTGCCTGCCGTAACGCCCCGCACTTCGGCCTCACCCTGCGTTAGCGTAATCGTAATAGTGTCAGCGCTTGCAGGCCATGCCCATCCCAACCAACAGGCAAACGCCAAAGCACCACCGCCCAAACCGCACCAGCCTGCCAATCCGCCAAATTTTCGATGACGTCCTTGCAAGTCAGTGAGCTGATGACCAGTTATTCTCATCTGTCGCATCAGTTGTGTCATTTCTTTTAATTGGCCCTCTTTAACGGGCCCTCTTCCTGCCGACTGACCCGGTTAACTGAATCCACTGAATCCGCTGAATCCGCTGAATTCTGGATTAACTGATGCCTAGACGCATCGCCAAACTTGGCGTCAGCGGCAGCAGCACCAATAACATCAAAAATAGCGTCAGTAGAGCCAACGCCGCACGCGCGTCATCAGGCTCACTCAAATCATCCGTGCAAGGTCGTTCTGGCTGCCTTTGCAAAAACACAATCAGCACTGCCCAATACAGTGCCAATGGATTAAATAGTCCCACCACTGCCAGCAATATCAATGTCACTGTAGAGGTGCGAATTAGTGTGTTTCGTCCATAAATGGCTTGTACCATCCGGCCGCCATCTAGCTGACCTGCAGGCATAACATTGATGGCGGTGATAATCAAACCCAGCCAACCAATAATCATCAGTGGATGTACATCGACCAATTCAGCTTGCAGTGCGTCACCTAAAATGGCACGAGCCAATACCCCCACCAAAATAGAGCCCTGAAAAAACTCAGCCGGAAGTTGAAAGAGGCTACCGGTGTGAGAGAGCATGAAGCCGAAAAATAAAAAGGCAAGCGATAGTAGGCCACCTGCTGCTGGCCCGGCAAAT
This sequence comes from Phormidesmis sp. RL_2_1, assembly GCA_012033015.1. Classification (GTDB taxonomy): domain Bacteria; phylum Cyanobacteriota; class Cyanobacteriia; order Phormidesmidales; family Phormidesmidaceae; genus Phormidesmis. Next base: position 16,695 of record JAAUPS010000013.1, on the reverse strand, counting down.
GCCACATCAAAGAGCACCGAGCGATTCGGTAAAATTGACTCAAATCGCATCAATGATCCAAACGCACCTAGTTGCCAAGCCGGTAGAAAAAAGGGCGGACTAATTTTAATATTTAGGCGGGCAGCCATTAGCCGATGGCCAATTTCGTGGGCGCCAAGTACCGCTAATATTCCTAGGGTGATGGGCAGCACCTCGGGCCAACGCTCAGGTGATTGAAAAATGTCAAAGCTTTGCAGCACGCTGGCTGTTTCGAGGCAGGTGGCCGTCGTTGCGATCGCCAGCGCTACCGCTAGGACTTTTTGCCTCAAGGTTGTTGGCTGAGGCCCATTTTCAGCGGGTAGGACGACCACCACCGGCTTACCGCTAGGATCTGATAGCAAAAAGGAAGAATAGCGATCGCCCAGCCTATCCGTTAGCCGCTCACTGAGTATTTGAGCTGTCTTATCAGGCTGACCACGCAAATTTCCCTTAAATATGGCACCTTCCTGATAAGGCACCGTTTTAGTGCTAAAAAATGTATCAATGCCAAAAATGCCTTCGATCGCGGCCAAATCTTCAGCAGGTATGGGCAGTAGCGCAGCCTTATCATCCTGGTTGCCGGACTCTTTCATCTCAGAATCACTAGGCTGCTCCCCTTCTGAGGTAAACGCTTCAGATGATGACAAGATGCGATTATCCATCCCTACCGGCATGGAATTTTTACCCTCCGTTTCAGTCTCGCCACTTTTAGAATCGCCGCTTTTAGTTTCGCCACTTTTAGACTCGCCACTTTTAGACTCGCTGATGGCAGCAGAAACGTTAGACGAGTGCGCCTCGGATACACCCTCATTATCGGATATACCCTTATTAATAGATATCCCCGCAGCTCGCAATTGGCGGCCTAGATAAATGTAGACCCCGGTTGACGACACAACCAGCAGCAATATTCCCGCCAAATTGAGATATATTCCCACCGCTGAAAGCCCAAAAAATAGCAGCCAAGGGCCCATCAGCACCACTGTTTGTAGCCATGCCAAAATTCCCGACCTGCCATAGGGCTTGGCTCTGACATATCCCCAAGCCAAAATGCCAACCGCTGCCAACAAAAGTAAAACTGTAATCATAATATTTTCATTTTAGTAGAGGATGGTGGGCCAGAGCCGATAAAGGTACACTGACATCTAAGCGTCGCAATCCCCTATGGCCAAACCTCCTTCTACCCCCTCTAAGTCTGCTTCTGCCGCTTCCAACGAATCTTTTACGGTTGACTACAACCCCGATCCTGACCTTCAGGCTGACAACAGCACCCTCGATCCGCATCGGCCCCATATCATCAGCCCACCCAATGGCCCATCGAACTATAGCCAAAACGGTCAAACTGGAAATCCATTATCTGCTCCCCTAGGGGCTAGTGCTGCCATAGAAGAAGATGATGATGATGAAGCAGCCCTAGCAGCCAACGGCCAAAATGGCCAGCCACCTAGCTCGCCAGAACGATACAAGCGTCAGCCTGCTATCAATCCGATTCAAGTGGCCAAAGCCCCAGTCAGTGTGTTTGCGATCGCCGGTGCCATTGTCGTCGTCATCGGTTTCACCTTGAGCAGCATTTGGCTCACCCTTGTAGGTTCACTGGTCGCCTTTAGCGTTTCATTGCGGCTACTTGCCCTACCCTGCAAGAAGCGCTCAATGATCTGAACCAGCAACAAAGAGCCCTATTTGTCGCTATCCCGAGCCTGCTGCTTGGCATCGTTGGCCTTATATACACTAGCGGCATTAGTCGTCCGATTGCTAGATGGGGTAGCGGCCTGCGCTGGGATATTGTCAGTGCCCTCGGCGACTTCCTAGGTGCCATTGGCAAATTTTTATCGCTGTCATCGCCGTCTATGTTGCATGGCGTCAGTACATTATTTCTCGCGATCTCACCGTTCAGCAAAATCTTATTACCCAACAGCAAACCATCGATGCGTACTTTCAAGGCATCTCAGAACTCGTACTGGATGACGAAGGTCTATTGGAAGATTGGCCGCAAGAGCGGGTCATCGCTGAAGCCCGCACCGCTGCTATTCTCAGCAGTGTCGATGCTAGCGGTAAAGCCAAGGTTTTGCGATTTCTCTCCCGCTCAAAACTCCTCACACCACTGGCCCGTGATCAGCGCCTAGGTCGTCCCATTCTCGATGGAGTCGGGGGCTACGCTGAAGATCGCCCCAATGGCACCCGCGTGATCGATCTAGGCGTGATGCTCGCGGCCAGCAACTTCGCCAACACAGACCTCCGCTGGCTAGATCTGAGCGATGCCAATCTTATCCGGGCCAACCTAGCTGACTGTGATTTGGTGCGTACCAATCTGGCCCGTGCCATTTTGTGCGACGCCGATCTCAGCAACACAGACATTATGGGCGTTCGCTTATTTTACGGCGATCTAGAAACGGCCACCCCTCGAACCCGTCAAGATTCACCCAACTACACCACTGGCGAATTTACTGGTGCGGTGGTAGAAGGCGTCGATTTGACGAATGTTCAGCGGCTCTCTGAAATTCAACGATGCTATTGCTGTGCATGGGGAGGTAGCAGTACTAGAGCCACCATTCCTGGCGGCTGTGATGGTATTCCCAATCGTTTAGGCCGCTGAGGCTACTGGCCAATTGCACCTTCAAACTGTGTCTTCAAACTGTGTCTTCAAACTGTGTCTTTAAGCTGCGTCTTCAAACCCTGTCTCTAAGCTGCGCTTTGAAGCAGCATCATAGTGGTATCCCGGATGCATTCGGATATCGCGAATCACTTGACCTATTGTTCTGTAAAGGTTTCACCGAAATATCTGTAGTCTAGCCAAGTGAGAAACGCTATAGTCAAGGACGCTTTCCCAATGCTTCGTACCATTGCCCCTATTTTCTATAAAGCTTTTAACAATCTAGTTGCAAAATCAAAGAAGATTTGGTGGACATGAGAGCCTAACCCCCTGTGCGAACATCAATCTACAGCCATGATTGGGTAAATTTGATTAGACCCTCTCCTCATTTGGTTTTGCCTGCATACTTTGATTGTTCACCTTGGCCCCTATCCGTATCGTTATGGTTTCACGCTCTTCTAAGAAACGCTTTACTAAGCCTGCGAAAAAACAGACGAAGACATCCGCCAAACAAGGTAAAAAGCGGTTAGCGAAACGCCCTGGGAAGCGAATAGAAAAAACGAACAATGGTCATAGCGATAGTCATAGTCAAGAGGAGTTAAGCCCTCGACAAAAACTGGTCCTAGAAAAAGCTGCCGCCATTCGTCGGCGAGAAAATATTTCGTATATCAGCTCAGTGGTCTTTGTCTGCGGATTTATTGGATTGCTCGCTGCCATGCTGATTGAGCCAAAGCTAGGAATCGCTTTGGGCACTGTGCTCATTTGCCTGGTCTTGTCTTTTAAATATCAGCGGTTGGCGCTGTATGCCTTTATTATCTATGTGCCCTTCGCTGGCACAGTTATCTATGCACTGGGCGGAAACGATCTGCTACAAATTGCGAAAGATGTATTCTATATCCCTGCTCTGATTGGGGTCTATCAGTTCTGTCGAAAAAACCGCCTGCCTATTATTCTGCCTAAACAGCTCAAAATACCGCTGGTGATACTGTTAATGGTGGTCGTGACCACCGTTCTACTGACGAACGTTCCCGATCAACTCAATGGGGTCGGTGGTAAGGCTCCCATGATGATGGCACTGTTGGGCCTCAAGATTTTGTTTGGCTATGTGCCCCTAGTGGCCTGCATATACTATTTGCTCCGCGATAAAGCAGACCTAGTAGGGCTGCTGCGAATACAGACAACGCTTGTGCTAGTAGCCTGTGGTTTGGGTTTGATTCAGTACATTATGTTGAAAACGGGCACGTGCGCTGGCACAACGGGTGTAGGCAATGAAATGTTTAAGGCATCACTAGAGTCTCGATGTTTTGTCGGCGGTTCTTTGCTGTATTCTCCGGATCAGGGCCAAATTCGCCTGCCAGGAACTTTTGTTGCACCTTGGCAGTGGGGCTGGTTCCTTATTTCTGCTGCCTTCTTCAGCTTTGGAACCACGTTTAGCGATAAATCACCCTTCTGGCGAGCTGTAGGGCTTGTTTCGCTGGTGTCGGTAATGGTCATGTCGGTGTTGTCAGGTCAGCGAATTGCTCTGGCTTTAGTACCTGTCGCCATTGTTGTGCTAACGGTGATGACAGGTCAGGTGACAAACCTCAAACGTTTCATCCCTGTGGGTGTCATTTTGGGTTTCGTTTTGTTTTATTTAGCCGTGAGTAATCCAGAGGTGATCACTGCTCGTACAGACAGTCTTATTTCAAGGTGGAATGCTTCTCCGCCTCATGCGTTTATCGCAGAACAGTTTGAATTTGTATTCAAAAAACAAGAAGGTATTTTTGGCCATGGTTTGGGGCGAGCTACCAACTCCGCCCGTAGTTTTGGCGAGACTGTTTTATTGGAAACCTATCACCCCAAGCTCATTTATGAAATCGGCCTGCCAGGACTGATTGCCGCATTGATGGTTTATACGGTCATGACGGTCGTCACCTTTCGGGCCTATCGAGGCACTAAAGACAAAGACCTCCGTAGCTATGCTGCGTCTATGTGGGTGTTTGTGTTCTTTATCAGCTATTGCCCTTACTACTATCCGTTGGATGTCGATCCGGTTGCGGTTTACTACTGGTTAGCAGCCGGTATTATTCTCAAAATTCCAGAGCTGGAGCGTCAAGAGCGGGAAAAAGAGGCAGCGATGGCACAGGCGGCGCTAATTGAATCAGGCGCAATTGAGGCGAGTACACCATCGAAATCTAAGCACCGACGTCAAAACCAACCCACGTTTAGTTGAAAGTTTCCTTCATTATTTTTTTCATGGTTATGTTTTTCATGGTTATGTTTTTTCATGGTTATGACACCTCCCTCAGCCGCTGTTTCTAATCTATTGATTTCGGTGGTGATTCCCACTTATGGGCGTGAAGCTGTGTTAGTAGGAACGCTCAAAAGTGTACTTGAGCAAACCTATCCTGCCTATGAGGTGATTGTCGTTGACCAGACGCAACAGCACGAGGCTGCTACTGAGGCGTTTTTGGCGGGACTTGTCGCAGATGGAAAAATTCAGATGTACAAAGTGCCTTGGGCTAGCCTACCTGCGGCTCGTAACCATGCTATTGAGCGAGCCAAGGGCAGTATTTTGCTGTTTTTGGATGATGATGTGGAGCTACCTGAGGGCTTTTTGACGGCCCATGCTCAGGCTTTTGAAGGCCGACCTGAAGTCGGTGTGGTGGCAGGCCGGGTATTTGATCGCATGAAGCTTTCTGAATCCAGTAAGCCAGAGATTGAAATGCTGCCGCCTGAAGCGATGGATCCGGGGATTGCTTGGTATCATATTGATCTGGTGCATACGGTAAAACCTCAGCGGGTGCTCACCGCTCGAGGCTGCAATATGTCTTTTCGGCGTTCAATTTTTGAGGAGCATGGGCTTCGCTTTGATGAGCGTTTTGCAGGTAGTGCGGTGCGTGAAGAGTCAGATTTTTGTCTGAGGGTGCGAAAAACAGGCTTGATAATTTGGTATGAGCCAGCGGCGCATTTGGTACATTTGGGTGAAGAGACGGGGGGGTGTCATGACATCAGTACGCGATCGCTCCATTACCAAACCACCTTTTACCGCAATCATTTCCTGATGGCATTGAAAAACCTCACGCCTTTGCAGATACTGAGACTGGCAGTCAGCCTGTTCGACTGCCATGTGCTGGGAAACCCGCCCTGTAATAAAAGTGGCTCTCCCATCAAAATTATGACTCGCTTGGTGTTTTACAGTGCAGGTTTGATTCAGGCTTGTCTGACACTGCTGAGCCCGACAGGTCGCGATGGCCGAATTTTTAGCCAGCCCCCTTCCGCTTAAATCGTTCCCTATGAAAATCCTGGTTGCTAGTCATACCTACATTGTTGATCTCAACTGCGAAAAGCTGCGATCGCTCAGTCAAATTAATCCCAATGTAGAAGTGACAGCGGTCGTGCCCAAACATTGGAACCCTGGCGGCGTCCAGAGCCGCAAAGTAGAAACCCAACCCCGAGAAGAAGGCAAATTTCGGGTGGTTCCCATTTCCAACTTCAGCCAAAACAACCAGGGGCTCCTCAGCTTTGGAGCAGATATCATTCCCTTACTTAGGCAATTTCGCCCCGATATCATTCAGGTAGAACAAGGCTCTAAATCCTTAGGCTATGCTGAATTGATCACGCTTAACCGGATACTGGGGCTCAAAGCGAAAAATGTCTTTTTTACCTGGTGGAATTTACCTTATGAGGTCAAGTTTCCGCTCTCCCTATTAGAACGCTACAACTTGCGCCATACAGACGGTTTAGTGGTTGGCAATCAGGACGGAGCCGATATTCTGCAAAAGCATGGTTATGGTGGCCCTGTCTGCGTGATGCCCCAGCTCGGTGTGGATCAACGGATTTTTCGTCCGGCTATTGAAAGTGAATTAGCGGCGCAGCAAGGGATTTCTCCGGATGACTTTGTGATTGGATTTGTGGGACGTTTTGTGGAAGAAAAGGGGCTGTTGACCTTGTTTGAGGCATTAGGGAAGATCCAGTCCACTCAGCAGCAGCATTTATCTGCCCGTTCTTGGAAGCTACTCCTCTTAGGCCGTGGCCCGCTCAAAGAAAAATTACAGTCATTGGCCCGTGAACTTAAGATCGCCAAACATATTATTTGGGTAGAGAGTGTTCCCCATGCCGACGTCCCTCGCTACATTAATTTGATGGATACGCTGGTGCTCCCCTCTGAAACCACTGATCAGTTCAAAACCCTTAGTGCGGCGGGCTGGAAAGAACAGTTTGGTCATGTCCTGATTGAAGCGATGGCCTGTAAAGTTCCCGTCATCGGCTCTGATTCAGGAGAAATTCCCCATGTGATCAAAACAGATGGTTTAGTGTTTCCAGAAGGAGATGCTGCTGCTTTTGCTGAAAAAATCACCACGTTGATTAACCATCCTGAGCAGTGCCAAGCCTTAGCCGATAAAGGCTATCGCAGGGCGATGGGCGAATACACCAATCACGCCTTGGCCCAACGCCTACTCCAATTTTACGAAACACTCTGATAACTTAACAGCACTAACTTAACAACACCCACGTAACATTTAGGAGCTACTTTCCTGCTGTGTCCAAGCGATTGCTATTATCAAACCCGCTGCTGCTCTTAGGCGTGGCGATTGTCCTAGGCGGCTGCAGCGGGGGCAACTCTCAGTCACCGAGAACGATTGTCTTTGGCGATTCAGGTGAGATATTCGTTCAACCTATTCAAGTGTGTGATGATCGCGGCAATAACTGTGCAGACATTAATTTGTTTGCCGATATCACCGCAAAGATTCTGGCTCAGGCAAAGATTAAGGTTTCTTTTTTACCTACAAACCAGCTAAATGCCACTCGCTATCTCTCGATTAATAGCAATCAAAGCCTCAATTCCAATACCTCCGAATTTTATCAGCTCACCAGAACAGGGGGATCGGGTGCTTTCGGGCGTAACCCTAGATCTACGTTTACCAGTGGCCCTATCAACGTTTGGTTTGTTAATACCCTTGAAGCTGTTAGCGGTTTTACTCAGTTTGGCCTTGCTTGGGTCAATGCCAATGGTGTGATTATCAGTGGCGATACTTTTGACTTTAATAACGGTATTGGTCGCATTGATACTCTCGCCCATGAGATTGGCCATAATTTAGGGCTAGTGCATGGTAATGAAGGCCCTAACAATCTACTTACGGATGGCAGCGATCGCAATGTTCCTCGCTCGATTGACGATATTGGGCCAGATGGGGCCGGGCTCAGCACCCTGAGCGCCGCTCAAATCAATACTATTTCAAACAGCAGATTCGTCTCTCGCACTGGTTTTGACACCCTCGTCAGTAGCAGCATTGCCGCTGATATGGAAACTGATCTTGCCGCTGACAGTTCCCCAAAGATGACCTTGATGAGCCTTAGCACTGCCGCCTTAAGGCTAGGCGAAATACAGACAAACATCAGCCCAAAAGAGGATCAACAAAAGCGTCAGCAAGAGGCCCCGCAAAGGAGCCAGACGGCAGTGCCCATGGCAAACCCCATCCAAACCAGGTTCATGACTGCATCGCCAGCGAAGCCAGTTAGTGTGCCTGAACCGACTGTTAGCTGGCTAGGATGGCTAACATGTACTGCCTTGATGCTGCGCTCCAGTCGTTGCCATGCCGCTCTTCTGCCTTGTCAGAAAAGGCAATAAATATCATGCCTAAACTTTTACTTTCTCTATTGGCTATCACCGTAGTTGCGGCGCTAGTGACTTTTTGGCCTCATCAAACGACGATTTCACAGTTAATCCCTTCCCAGTCTGATACAGCCCCCGATACAGCCACTGACACAGCCCCCGATACAGCCCCCGATACAGTCACTGCGTCCGGCAGCGATCAGCTTGCTCATCCGCCTGTCTATCAAGCTTTCACCGCAGGCCCCTACAAACTTGTCATTCATGCCAAAGATGATTGGCAAACACCCGCTGTGAGTAGTCAGTTCTATGAAAACGAAATTCTTCGCTGGCAAAAAGATCTGCCCCATCAATATGGCCCCCGCTTTGCCTTAGTCAGCCCTCAAGGACAGGTGCTGTTGCTCGATGAATTTATTAATGTAGCCAGTCCCCACGCCCTGACTTTGATCAACGCTGATGGTCAAACTATCGTTCGGTATAGCTTTGACGATATTAAAGCAGCGCTAGCTGTCTCTGCGGCTGATCTCACCCGGCAGGCCACCAGTGGCTGGTGGATAACAACGCCCCCCCTATTGGATTTAGCCCATGACTTAGCCCTCATCTCAACAGGCGGAACCACCTTAGCCGTAGACTTAACAACGGGTGAATTGAACTGTCGCAGAGACCTATTATCAAGCCGCTAACGATGAAGCCGCTAAAAATTCTACAAATTGTGCCGTCTATCTCCCTTGTCTATGGTGGCCCTAGTCAAATGGTGCAGGGACTCAGTGCGGCGCTAGTACGGCAAAGTGGGAATGTGCCCTGCCAAGTTACCATCATCACGACGGATTCTAATGGGGATGTGGATGAAGCACCGCTCAATGTCCCTTTGGGGCAGCCCATGGCCCAAGATGGCTATGACGTGATTCACTTTCGCTGCGCGCCCTTTCGCCGCTACAAATTTTCTATTAGTCTCCTCAATTGGCTTTGGGCAAATGCTTACCATTACGATATGGCCCATATTCATGCGCTATTTTCTCCGGTGAGTACCGCTGCTGCGACTATCTGTCGTTGGCGGCACCTCCCTTACATCATGCGTCCTCTCGGCACTTTGGATCCGGCAGATCTAAATAAGAAAAAGCAGCTCAAACGTCTCTATGCGGGCTGCTTGGAAAGGCCCAATTTGGCCAAGGCTAGGGCCATTCACTTCACCAGCGAGTTAGAAGCTAAGGTTTCTGAGCGCTTTGGTGTGAGTACGCCAGAGATGATTGTGCCGCTGGGCGTTGCTTTGCCGAAGTTGCCCGAACGCACTAGCGCCCAGAGTGCGATTCGAGAAAAATTTAAGATTCCAGCCGAGCGACCAATTGTGTTGTTTATGTCTCGCATTGATCCGAAAAAAGGCTTTGACCTATTGCTGCCTGCACTTGAAAAGCTACATCAGCGCAATCAGCCCTTTCACTTTTTACTCTGTGGTGCTAACCCACAAGATCGCGCTTATGAAAACAGCATTCGTCAGCAGATCGAGTCTTCAGCTTGGGCGAGTTGGGCAACGCTCAGTGGATTTGTCTCTGGCGAACTTAAAGCCCAGATTCTCAGTGCGGCTGATGTGTTTGTGCTGCCGTCTTATTATGAAAATTTTGGGATTGCGGTGGCCGAGGCGATGGCAGCCAAAATACCTGTGGTGATTTCTGATCAGGTGCACATTTGGCCAGCGATTGAGGCTGATAATGCTGGTTGGGTGGTGCCGACGGAGGTCGAGGCATTGACGGCGGCTTTGGCTGAGGCTTTGGCTGCAGATGCGGTGCGATCGCAGCGAGGAGAAAATGCCCAGCGTTGCGCTCAGGAAAACTATTCTTGGGATGCGATCGCCCAGCGCATGGCCACTGTTTATCAACAGCTTCTTACCCCAACCCAATAGTCCAGCCCAACAGTCCAACCCAACAGTCCAACCCAACAGTCCAACCCAACAGTTCAACCCAACAGTTCAACCCAATAGCGCATGGCCATTCGTCCAGCCGCCCAGCCAGCTTGAAAGTCAACCTAAAAGATCATCCTTGCAGCAGCCTGCTTTGCCTTTGAACTAAACTGCTATAAGTGCCCCATTCGCGCTTCATCAAGAGCGCTCTTTTGAGCGTCAAGTCGCAACCTAAAGTCGCAACCTAAAGTCTATGACCGATCAGATTGATCTTTTCAACGCTAGCGGCATAGAAGTCACAATCCCCCCTAAAGACTTCAACCCTGCCGATATCCCTACCAGCGCTCAAGTGCCGATTCCCCCCGGTACCTACAAGTCTCTAGATCCTCTTGCTGCTCACTGCAAAAGCTGCCAGCGCTGCGATCTTTCCCAAACTCGTACAAACGTCGTAGTCAGTAGGGGGAGTCGCACTGCGCCTATCATGATTATCGGTGAAGGCCCAGGTCAACAGGAGGACGAGCAAGGTCTGCCTTTTGTCGGTAGATCCGGCCAACTGCTCGAAAAGATTCTTGCTTCAGTGCGTATTGATAGCGAAAAAGACGTTTATATTTGCAACATTGTCAAGTGCCGCCCGCCGGGAAACCGCAATCCCTTAGCCGCAGAAATTAACGCCTGCCGCCCCTACATTTTGGAACAAATCCGTTTAGTGAATCCCAAAATCATTCTGCTGACCGGTGCTACTTCGGTCAAAGGTATCATGCCCCATGAAAAGCGGGGCATTACTAAAATTCGCGGTCAGTGGATTGAGTGGGAAGGCCGTCAATGTATGCCGATCCTACATCCTGCCTATTTGCTGCGTAATCCTTCTCGAGAAAAGGGCAAACCCAAATGGCTGATGTGGCAAGATATTCAAACCGTAAGAGCCAAGCTAGACGAAATTCTCGCTGAATAGTAACGCGCTGTTGAGTCTTCAAGCTGTTGAGTCTTCAAGCTGTTGAGTCTTCAAGCTGTTGAGTCTTCAATCAGCCGGATAAATCGCCCCGGCTCGACAGTCTCGCAGCCATATCTGGACGGCTTGACCTACGCTGCTACTGCTGCTTTCTCGGGGTGGCATGGCTGCTTGTGCCGTATGAGGATTATCTATCGCTGAAAACATCAGCGATAACCACCAGCCTTCTGGAGACGGTGCCAGAAATAACCAATGATACTCCTGCACTTCTGTTACTTGGGTGGCTAGCGCGCTTGCTGAAAGTGGACTACGAGAATACTGACGCGATAAGGTTGTGAAAAATACCTGAGTTATCAGGTCATGATCTGCTGGTGAATCGGTAAATGCGTTGTTACTTAATGTCAGTAAATCCAGCGGTTCTAGATTAGGGCGTCCGGCAATGAGTACATAGGATGGGCGGTAAGGCGATCGCACGATACCTGCTGCCATCCGCCATTCATCTGGTTCTTCTCCTGGTAATACCGCTACTGTCCGCTGCAACACTCGGTTAGTGTAATCAGGCAGATCCCGCATGAGCAAAGTCATCAGCGTTTCGACATCCGTCGGACAAGCGGTTAGCGGTCTCAGCGGCTGATTCTCACCCTCAATATGCTGCTGCTCTATTTCAGCTTCGGGTGTCCTTATGTCAGCATCAGGAACGTTATTTTCATCAGAGGGATCGATACTAGGCAATGCAGGATTAGGCAATGCAGGATTAGGCAATGCAGGATTAGGCAATGCAGGCGCGGGCTGCTCCAATCTGGGCAGCTCAGAATCGGCAGTTTGGGCCAAAAATGGAACCGCATATCCTGTCGCAGATGAGCTTAAGCCTGTCGAGATTGTCAGTAGTAACAGCAGTCCATGCCTCACGATCTACTTCCTCTCCTGACCCTTTTCCACTGCCTCACATTCCTGGCAAATTTTGGCAAACGCTATTGCTGGATCCTCTGCCGCCGTAATTGGCCGACCAATCACCAAATAATCAGCCCCAGCCTGAATCGCTTGCTGCGGTGTCATCGCTCGCTGCTGGTCACCCTTTTGGGCCCAAGTGGGCCTGACACCCGGACACACCAGCCAAAAATCATCACCGCAAGCCTGTCGTAATACCTCAGCTTCTTGAGCAGAACAAACGGCACCACCCAAACCACTCGCTTGGCTCAGCAATGCCATCTTTTGGGCATAGGCTTTGACAGCAATCGGCACGTTTAATTCAAAGGAGAGCGATCGCCCGTCAATACTGGTCAATAACGTTACAGCAATCAGTCTAGGGGGCGCACAGCTCGCCTCTTTTGCCCCCTCAATGGCCGCCGTTTGTGCTGCTGTGAGTGCCGCTTGCCAGCGCTGCATGTACCGTTAGTAGATCTACACCATAGCGTCCAGCAGCCCGACAGGCCCCGGCCATAGTGTTGGGAATATCGTGAAATTTCAGATCTAAAAAAATACGTTTATTTTGAGCTTTGAGCCTTTCTAGAATCTTAGGGCCGCTACTCACGAAGAGTTCTAGGCCAACTTTCCAAAAAGTCACCGCAGGGATAGATTCTATCAGGGCGATCGCTGCGGCTTCTGTCGGTACATCCAACGGCACGATAATCCGCTGCTGCGCCGATAGCCTACCCTCTGCTGGCATTCCTACAGTCTCTGTATCGATCAGCATATTCTTTTCCACCTCCATCTTCTCCCGTTATCAAACCTCTCCCGTTGCCCAGGCGGTAACTATAGCTTCTGTCGAGTGAGTTAGGACAATAGTGCTCCCTAGAAGCCTCTACACATTGCAGATGCATTCTTACTGTGCGACAGACGCGTACGCGCCTATAACACCAGTCGGACAAACTTCTTTTGCCAACCTGCAACACCTTCCCCAACAACTCATCCGGGCTGCCAAAAGTAAGATTTGGATCATCTACCTTTTCACCATCTAGCTTTACTGCACCCGATCTGATGTGACGACGCGCCTCGCTACTGCTCGCACACAAAGGCGTTGCCCCGAGCAAGTAAAACACCTTAGCCGGAAATCCGACTGCCGCCAGCGAAAATTCTGCTACCGATTCAGCCGCCTGCGCTTGCCCTGCTATCAATGTGAGGGCATCTTGCTGCGCTTGGGTGGCAGCTTGCTCTCCATGAAATTGCGCCGTTACTAGGCGAGCTAACAACTTTTGCCGCTCTCTTGGGTTTTCTGGAAGTTGATCTAAAGGCAGCTTCGTTAAATGGGTAAAGTAGTCCGAAATGACCGCATCCGCTGTTTTTTCTAATTTGGAGTACATCGAAAGCGGATCTTCTTTAAGGCCAACATAGTTGCCAAGGGACTTAGACATTTTTTGGCTGCCATCTGTGCCCATCAGCAGCGGCAGCAACATTCCAAACTGAGGCCGCTGTCCAAAGTGTCTTTGCAAGTCCCGGCCTACCGCTACATTGAATTTTTGATCGCTACCGCCTAGCTCCACATCAGCGTTTAGCGCGACCGAGTCGTACCCTTGCAACAGGGGATACAAAAACTCATGCATATAAACCGGTACACCCTTTTCATAGCGGTTAGAAAAACCTTCTTTGGCCAGCATTTGCCCCAAAGTCATCGTACTTAGCAGCTCTAGCATTTTGCTTAAGTTCATATCCGAGAGCCATTCAGAGTTGTAGCGAATCTCTAAACGACCCGGCGTTTCAAAATCGAGAATGGGCCGCACTTGATCAATATAGGTTTCAGCATTGGCCTTTACCTCTGCTTCGCTGAGCTGCTTGCGGACTTCTGCGCGATCGGTCGGATCGCCAATTTGCGCTGTAAAATCGCCAATGAGTAAGATTGCCGTATGACCTGCATCCTGGAAATCTCGAAGTTTACGCACCACAATACTGTGGCCCAAGTGAATTTCTGAACCAGTTGCATCAATGCCTAGTTTGATTCGTAAAGGTCGATCGTTTTGCTGTAAGCGCACCAGCAAATTGTCGTCTTCATCCGTTGAATCAGATTGGTATGGAAAAACTTCGCTGACGCCTCGATAGATATCAGCAAACTTTGCCGGGATTTCAGTTGGTCGTAGTGGTGATGCTCCCAAGGACGCATCTGAAGAGAGAGGATCAGTCATAAAATCAGCAGATTGATAGCGCAAAACATAGGCTATGTCAGTGTAACTTTAGCGTGTAAAAACCACAGCATCAGTAGGTTAAAAATAAGCTGCAAACGCTGTGTGAAACTGCGGTTTTTAGCTGACTATAGGGCCAAAAATCATAAAAAAATGAGAAAAGACTAGACATTCGCCAGAGATCATCTATATTGACGGGATAGTTAAATGCATGATGATTCAACTCGAAAGCTGTCACAGGCATCCGCAACGCTTATGACCTGTCTCAGGCAAACTAGTGATCACTCTCTAGTGATTAGTCTATGTATTCACCTCTGGCCTCTGCCGAAGCTCTCCCTTAATATCTAGGAAATATCGTCTCCCTGTGTCTACTAATACCTATCGCAAAGTACGATCCCGCGATCGCAGAGCGGGCAAGGCATCGCCTCAAGTTCTTCGCTACCTTCAAGATGTCGGCCAAATCAGTGCAACTACCCTGCTCACCGCCACGATGCTGGGGAGTTCTGTGATTGCGGGCGGTTTAGTCGGTCTTGCCATTAGCTTTCGCAACCTGCCCGATGTTCGGGTACTGCGCAACTATATTCCTTCCGAAACGAGCTACGTCTACGACGTTCAAGGCACCTTACTCGACAGCATCCACGACGAGGCCAATCGCGAAGTTGTGGATCTCAACGAAATTAGCCCTGATCTCAAGCGTGCTGTCCTAGCGATTGAAGATAGTTACTTTTATACCCACAGTGGCATCAATCCTAGTGGCATTGGCCGAGCAGCACTTGCCAACCTAGGTGCAGGTTCTACCGTCCAAGGTGGCTCTACCGTCACCATGCAGTTGGTCAAAAACCTTTTCCTTTCACCTGAGCGCACCATCAGTCGAAAACTGGTAGAAATCGTTTTGGCGATGCGCATCGAGCAGATCTTCGAAAAAAACGACATCTTCGAGCTCTACCTTAATCAGGTGTATTGGGGTCACAATACCTATGGCGTAGAGACGGCTGCCCAAAGCTATTTTAGTAAGTCGGCTAAAGATCTGACCTTAGGCGAATCTGCCATGATGGCCGGGTTGATTCAAGCCCCTGAAAGCTTTAGCCCCTTTTTAGACTATCAAACTGCCAAGCAGCGGCAGCGCATCGTCCTTCAGCGAATGCGCGATCTCAACTGGATTACTGCCGAAGAACAAGAAGCAGCCAAGACTCAACCTATTCGCTTGGGTGAAATTACCTCCTTTCGCTCTAGCCGAGCCCCCTATGTCACCGAAGCGGTGATGACCGAGCTAACAGACCAATTTGGTGCAGAAGCTATGGCCAAAGGGGGTATGCGCATTCAAACCACAATTGACTTGAACCTGCAAAAAATTGCCGAAGATACCGTTGCAGACAGTTACTATCAGCTCTTTGGCAACGGTGCGTATGCTGATCAAATTGCGCTAGTTGCCATTGATCCACGTACTCACTTTGTCAAAGCTCTTGTCGGTGGTGTTGATCACGAAACCAGTCAGTTCAACCGTGCTGTCCAGTCCAGACGTCAGCCAGGCTCAGCGTTTAAA
Organism: Phormidesmis sp. RL_2_1; assembly: GCA_012033015.1. Lineage (GTDB taxonomy): Bacteria > Cyanobacteriota > Cyanobacteriia > Phormidesmidales > Phormidesmidaceae > Phormidesmis. The sequence goes on along the minus strand of JAAUPS010000013.1, from coordinate 998 downwards.
CCATTTGTTTACTACGCGGCTTTTGCCTCCGGCAAATTTAGCCCCGATAGTATCATCAACGACGCTGCCGTCACTTATCCAGATGGCTACAATTACTACACGCCGAAAAACTACGATGGCTCTTTTATGGGTAGTATTACCCTAAGAAAGGCATTGGAGACCTCTCGCAACATTCCAGCCGTCAAGCTTGGTCAGTCTGTAGGCATTAACCGTATTGTCGAAATCGCCCGTACGCTAGGGATAAAGAGTCCTATGGATCCGGTGATCTCGTTGCCGTTGGGCGCAGTCGATCTGACCCCATTAGAGCTCGCCGGAGCCTATGCCACTTTTGCTAATTATGGTTGGCACTCTGAACCAACCCTGATTATGCAAGTGAGCGACAGCAACGGCAATATCGTGTTAGACAACACACCTAAGCCCCAGCTAGTACTCGATCCTTGGGCCAGTGCCGCACTGACTAATGTGTTAGAAGGTGTGATTGACCATGGTACGGCTACCAATGCCCAAATAGGCCGCCCTGCCGCTGGTAAAACCGGTACCACTGATTCCCAGCGGGACGTGTGGTTTGTAGGTTATGTACCGCAGCTTGCTACAGCGGTATGGGTTGGGAATGACGACTATCGTCCGTTGGGTAGGGGGGCAACCGGTGGCGGTTATGCGGCCCCTGTTTGGCGCAATTTTATGGTGCAGGCATTACAAGACGAGCCGGTGGAAAACTTTCGCCCGCCTAGTGAATTTATTCGTCCTTAGCTACTTCGTCCTTAGCTACTTCGTCCTTAGCTACAGTGATGGTGACGGTTATCGACTAAAAAAGCGCTGCAGTGAGATGAAAGAGCGCTGCGGTGAGAGGAGATTTAGATATCTCCGACTTCAGATTTCATGCGCTCTAATGTCTGGTGCATTTGCTCAAACATTTGCTGTGGGTTAGTACCGAACTGACCAAGCTGTGTCTTGAGCTGTTCTATGGTCATTTTGGCCATGAAGTCTTCAGAGAGTTC
>JAAUPS010000130.1 GCA_012033015.1 Phormidesmis sp. RL_2_1 | reverse complement strand
TAATACAGAAGTTCTGTTGTTCGATCTTTCAGCTTAATCTCTGTTTAATCCCTGTCTAATCTCTGTTGCTTTAATCTTTTTTCGCGCCCCCTCAACGCAATTTGAAAACAACAATCCAACAACATATCTTCGACAACAATCCAACAACATATCTCCAACCAACAACCTATGAATATTTTACGAGTTGATGCGAGTGCCCGCTATCAAGACTCTGTCAGTCGTCAGCTCACCGATGAGCTGATTGCACGCCTCCAACAAAACACAGATGCTACCGTCACCACCCGAGACCTAGGCCAAGGTATCCCTTTGCTGAATGAAGCCATGGTGATTGCTTACAACACACCGGCTGACGCTCGCAGCGCTGAACAAAAAGATCTCCTTTCAGTCTCTGATTTACTGATAGAAGAACTCAAAGCTGCTGATACGCTTGTGATTGGCTGCCCAATTTATAACTTTTCGGTGCCTGCCGCCCTGAAAGCTTATATCGATTTGGTGGCTCGCGCTGGGCTCACTTTCAACTATTCATCAGCAGGCCCAGTAGGATTATTGCGCGATCGCCCCACTTACATCATCATCACCTCCGGCGGTACCCCCGTCGGCAGCGATATCGACTTTACCAGCGGCTACCTTAAGCATGTCCTCGGTTTCATCGGCATTCACACCGTCGAAATTATTGCCGCTGATAGCCTTGCCCGCACAGGCTCAGAAAAGCTAGCGCAAGTTCAAAAGCAACTACAGTCAATCTAGCAGTCAATCTAGCAGTCAATCTAGCGTTGGTCGCTTGGCTGAGGTTCAGTTCTCAGGCTAAAAGTTTTATCGCAAAGTAAGAATGCATCCTTACTTTGCGATAAAACCAACCTTTACCGTGATCAAGCCTACTTTAGAAACCCAGCCGGGTTGATGGCACGAGGCAATCGACAAGAGTAGGGAGAAAATGCTCAAAATTGGGCGTTTTTTGGGCTGGATCTTTGGCTAAATCATCCCAAATGCGGAGCTGAACCGCATCTTTAGCATGGGGCTGATTAATAAAGGCCATCGCCTCAGCTTCCGAAAAAATGCCGCCCTGTAATTCTAAGCTGAGCTTAGAAGCATTAGAAAGCTCAGCCCAATAGTCTTCTTGGGTGGCGCACAAGTAGCGCTTGGCATTCACATGAAGGCGAATGGGTTCGGTGACAGCCGCAGGAAAGAGTGCGCTTAAAAAAGGTAGCGCTCGGTACTCATGACGATCGTCTAGGCCACGTTCGGCGGCATCTTCGCCCAGGTCGTGCAGCAAATGGCCAACATCGTGAAGCAGGCAAGCCGCGACTAAGGTGGATGACTCTCCTGCTGATTCGGCGTAGGTCGCACATTGGAGAGCGTGCTGTAATTGGGTGACAGCTTCACGGCCATATTGTTCATGACCTCGGGTGATGAAGCAATCGACCACAGGACGTAGGGTCAAAGCTGCTATTGACATGGGTTTAAGCGTGAGTAAAGGAGCATCCTGATATAAACGGTTAAGCGACACGACGATTTCCTCGAATCACTTGGGTGAGCTGGGGCACTGGCCTGTGAACGTTATTTGGAACGTTATTTGGAACGTTATTTGGAACGTTATTTGGAACGTTATTTGGAGCATGATTTTGAGCGTCGTAACGCACAGTGAGCAAATCGGCCCGTTTACCCACTTCTAGGCTGCCGCGATCGCCCTCCATTTGAATCGCCATAGCACTATTAATCGTCACTGGCTTCATCGTTTCATACACCGGCTTGCCGGTGATCGCCGCCATCACAAAAACAGACTGCAGCAAACTGTGGGGTACATAATCTGACGAAATCAGATCAACCAAATCTAGCTTGACCAAGTCCATCGCCGAAACATTGCCCGAATGGGAGCCGCCCAACACCAAATTAGGCGCACCCATCAGCACCTGCAAGCCATTTTCTTTAGCCGCCTTTGCTGCCGTTAGCGTAGTCGGAAATTCAGAGATATTAACGCCTTCAGCAACAGCCTGCTGGACATGCTCTACGGTGGCATCATCGTGACTTGCCATCGAGACACGATGACTTTCTGCCATCTCTACCAACACCTGTCGGTTTTTATCGACATGTTCTTTTTGTGCTTTTAATCTCTCTTGAATAAAGCTATCTAGCTCATCTCCACTGACGCCGTGCTTGCCCGTATAATACTCACGAAACTTGTCAAGCTTGGCAAACTGCCGCTGCCCTGGGGTATGATCCATCAGCGAAATTAACGCTAAAAGGGGATGGGTCGCATACTGGCTCACAATGTCAGAGACGCTCTCATATCCGAGTTCGCAGCGCAGATGCAAATGATGATCGACCAAAAACCCATCGGACTGTTGGCGTTGATGCAGGCTCGTAATCATATCGTCGTAGCTCGACTTGCGCAAAGACTCTCCTGGAATGACATCACCAATCGCGATCGCATCGCACACCGTGGTAATCCCCGCCGCTGCTAAATCGCGGTCATGATAGGTGACAGCCGCTTCTAGGGGCCAACGAATACCGGGGCGGGGCGAAATGCAGCGCTCTAGGTTGTCGGTGTGTAGCTCAATCAGGCCGGGCAGCAAATATTGCCCTTCACCATCTTGCGTAGTACGACCCCAATGGCGAGGAGAATGGACAGAAGCATGGGCTTGATGTTGAACAACCCCCGGCTGAATGTCGGCAATAATACCATCGCGCACAACCAAGGTGCCAAGGACCTCTTCATTTGGGAGCTGCAGCCGATAATTAGTGTAGATTTGTTCGTTCATAGCCTGCTTAAATGAGAATGCAAAAAGTAAGGATGCAAAAAGTGAGGATGTAAAAAGTAAGGATGCAAAAAGAGGAGAAAAATGGGCGGAAGAAGGGGCTAGAAAGCGGCCTAAAAACGGGCCAAAAAATGAGCTGAAAAACGAGCTGAAAAATGAGAAGAGTTAATTATCCAAACCAAAGGTTAAGAAGCGGTTGCAAACGCGATTTTTGACCTCATCATCATGAAAAATTCCGACTAGGGCGCAGCCGCTGGCCTTTTTTTGCTCAATGAGCTCGACAACGACTTCCCGGTTCGCCGCATCTAAAGCAGATGTCGGTTCATCGAGCAGCAAAATCGGATAGTCCACGGCAAACGCTCTGGCAATATTGACCCGCTGCTTTTCCCCGCCCGAAAACGTGGTCGGTGATAAAGACCAGAGTCTTTCCGGCAAATTGAGCTGGGTAAAGAGCGATCGCACCTTTTCTTGTGCCGCCTCTGGTTCTATCCCAAGAGCCATCAGCGGTTCTGCCGCGACCTCTAGGGCCGATACCCGAGGAATCACCCGCAAAAACTGACTGACATAGCCAAGGCTGTGCTGCCGAATGGCGATCAGCTCATGGGCTTCACAGGTAACCAAATCTCGCCATTGGCCCTGATGCTTGAGCCAAATTTCACCGCTATCGACTCGGTAGTTGGCATAGAGCGATCGCATAAATGTGGATTTGCCTGATCCTGAAGCGCCCACAAGCGCCACACAATCACCCGCTGCCACCATCAGCGAAACACCTTGTAAAACAGGAAAGTGAATGCCACCTTGAGGGTGCAGGGTGAACCCTTTATAGAGCTGGTGCGCTTGCAAAAGCGCTGTTTCGGGTATTTCGGGTATTTCGGCTGGAGGCATCGCTACCATTGGTGTGGCATCGAGCTGATCGAGCTGATCGAGAGTGTTGTTATCAATGAGCATGGGCATCAAGGTTACGGTACCAGCGTGGCGCTGATCAGCTCCTGGGTATAGGGATGGTGTGGATCATCTAAAACTTGATCGGTTAAGCCTTGTTCTACAATTTGGCCATTACGCATGACCACAAGGCGATGGGCCAATAGCCGCACCACGCCAATGTCATGGGTCACCAAAATAGCGCTAAGCCCCAAGCGGCGCACAAGCTGTCGCAGTAAGTCCAACAGTTTGGCTTGCACCGAGACATCTAAGCCGCCTGTCGGCTCATCCATCAGCACCAGTCGGGGCTGGGTAACCAATACTCTGGCAAGCTGAAGCCGCTGCTGCATTCCCCCTGAAAAGGTAGCTGGCAAGTCATCCATGCGGGCCAGCGGAATTTCGACCTGTTCTAGCCAGCGGCCCGCCTCAGCGCGAATGTTGCCGTAGTGGCGAACACCCACATCCATCAGGCGTTCGCCAATGTTGGCCCCAGCGGTGACTTTCATCCGCAGCCCATCGCGGGCGTGCTGCCGAACAAAGCCCCATTCACGGCGCATGAGGTGGCGGCGCTCAGCTTCATTGAGCTGGCCGATAATCACATTTGCCCCTGTGCTATTGCGGTATTGAATCTGGCCGCTGTCGATAGGGAAGCTGGTGGGCAATGGCATTGAGCAGTGTTGTTTTGCCTGAGCCCGATTCGCCGATGATACCGAGGATTTGGCCAGGGTAGAGCGAAAAAGAAATGCGATCGCACGCCCGCAGTGCCCCGTAAGTTTTATTTAGGTTGTGCACTTCAAGCAGAGACTGCATTTTGGCCTCCTTTTTCGGTTTCTTTTTTGAGCTTTGGTTTGAGATTTGGTTTTAGATTTGGTTTTAGATTTGTTTGACCATTGGTTTGACCATTGGTTTGGCCATTGGTTTGACCATTGGCTTGGCCATTGGTTTGACCATTGGTTTGACCATTTAAGAGCTGAGCGTTTTGCATCTGAGCACAATAGTCAGTATCCGAACAAATCCAAAGGCGTCCGCCATGGTTATCTGTCACGACTTCATCGAGATAGCTATTAGTAGCGCCACAAAATTCGCAGGCTTTGTCCCAACTTTCTACCGTAAACGGATGATCTTCAAAGTCGAGACTTTTGACCGAGGTGTAAGGCGGCACCGCATACAGCCGTTTTTCTCTGCCCGCCCCAAAAAGCTGTAAAGCCGCACTCATATCCAACTTCGGATTATCAAATCGGGGAATCGGGCTCGGGCGCATCATATAGCGCCCATTCACCATCACCGGATAGTCGTAAGCTGTGGCAATATGCCCATAGCGGGTAATGTCTTCATATAGCCGCACATACATTGCCCCATATTCACTCAGGGCGTGCATTTTTCGCGTTTCGATCTCCGAGGGCTCAATCCATCGCAGCGGCTCAGGAATCGGCACCTGATACACCATGATTTGCCCAGCGTGCAAAGGCGTTTCGGGAATGCGATGGCGGGTTTGAATCAGACTCGCCGCTGTGGTTTGTTCAGTCGTGTTTACCCCGCAGACCTTTTTAAAGAACCGCCGAATATTAACCGCATTGGTGGTGTCATCGGCCCCTTGATCAATCACTTTGAGAGTGTCATCAGCTCCGATCACCGCCGCCGTAAGCTGAATGCCGCCTGTCCCCCAACCATAGGACATGGGCATTTCACGCGAGCTAAACGGAATTTGATGGCCCGGAATCGCTACTGCTTTGAGCAAACTGCGACGAATGGAACGCTTGGTCTGTTCATCTAAATAGGCGAAGTTGAAGCCCGGTTCTGGCCCATTTTCTGGCCTGTTTTCTGGCCTGTTTTCTGGCCTGTTTTCTGGCCCATTTTCTGGCCTGTTTTCTGGCCTATTTTCTGGCCTGCTATTCATGGGGTACCTCCGGGGAGTGTTGGGCGCTGGTGCTGTATTCTGCTCGCATTTTCCGCACTAAATTCAGCTCAGCTTGAAAGTCAATGTAGTGGGGCAGCTTTAAGTGCTGCACAAACCCCTGCGCTTCCACGTTGTCGCTATGGGAGAGCACAAACTCTTCTATCTGAGCAGGGCCTTTAATCTCTTCACCAAGTTCTTCAGCCCGCAGCGCCCTATCGACAATCGCCATCGCCATGGCTTTACGCTCGTTGTAGCCAAAGGTCAGGCCATAGCCACGGGTAAACTGAGGGGCCAGCTTTTTGCTGCCTTGAAACTGGTTCACCATTTGTACTTCGGTGATTGCAATTTGTGCGATCGCCACGTCAAACCCCAACTCTTCTGGACAAATCATCACCTCCACCTCACCCATACGAATCTCTCCTGCAAACGGGTGACTATTGCCATACCCGCGCTGGGTGGAATAGGCCAAACTCAGTAAAAATCCCTCATCTGCACGGGTCAAGTTCTGTAGCCGCGCCGCCCTATCCGCCGGTAAATTTAACGCTGCCGGGTCAGGTCAAACGGCTCTGATGCGGTAGCGGCCACGCCCTCTTCTGACTGTATCAAGCCTTCATGGCCCAATGCATCCAAAGCTCTAGGCGTATCTTCACCCGTGGTTTGGCCACGAGGCGCAGCAGGCTGATTATTCTCCGCCGCCAGCTTAAAATCGAGCAGGCGATGGATATAGTCAAACGTCGGCCCTAATATCTGCCCGCCCGGAATATCTTTAAAAATAGAAGAGATTCGCCGCTGAACGTGCATCTGATTGGTCTCCAGCGGTTGGCTGTAATACAGCCTTGGCAGCGTTGTGCGATAAGCTCGCAACAAAAAAATCGCCTCTACCAAATCTCCCCACGACTGCTTGATGGCCAGTGCCGCTAAGTCAAGGTCGTACAAACTGCCTTCGCACATCACCCGAGCCACCGCTAGCCCCATCTGTTGCTTGATCTGCTCTAGGCTCAGCTCAGCAATAGTTAGCTCACCGCGTCGCTTTGCCTTAAGCAGCGCCTCGGCATTTTCAATGGCCTTTTCACCCCCTTTGACAGAGACATAAGACATTTATTGCGCCTCCAAAAGCTGTACAGTTCTGGGCAGGCCCACCAGTCGCTCAGGGCTAAAGAAAAAACAATCTACCCCTTGGGGATAAGCGCTATGGTTAGCGCGCCACTGCTGCCAAAAGCTAGGGGGCACAGCAGGTGCGAAGGCAACGCTGGCCAAAATACCAGGGCCACTCAACAAGTGAATACTCCCTGTGGTCAAATCTGGCACTTGAATTAGTAGGGTTGTCGATTGCTCAGGATCTTCAGCGCTGCCCCAGTTAAAGTCTTTGAGCTCAGGCGCGGAGGGCAGATCGGCAATCACCGCAAATGTCGCCGCCTGCGGCTGATCGCTAAACCGACAGCCGGTATGAAATTGAAGCCAATCTTGAACAGATGTTAACCCGTCAGACGAGCAGCTCGGCTGCAACCAAACCGTCGTTTCTAAATCGAATAGCGTCAGACAAGCTGCCGCACACAAAGGCGTCAATCCCTGTGGCGCACAGATGCTGACATTGGGCGCATGGCATTCTCCCGGCTGGGCGATCGCTGCTAACAAAGCCCGAAACGTTTGCTGCGCTTGATGCACAGGTGCTTTGAACCCAGGCAAAGTCGTTGTGGCCATTACTCTCCCCTCAGCATTGTGAAAAACTCCACTTGAGTCGCTGCCGTTTGCTGCTGCTGTTGTTGAACCGCCTGCTGAAAACTGCGCTGCAAAGGCCCAATCACTGCCGCCATCACCCGGCCATGCCACTGCTCATCCTGCAAAAGCGCATCACAAACGGCCGCTAGCTCAGCATGACGATGCGATCGCCCTGCCACATACCCAAACCCAGTCCTATCCCCCTTTCTCCTTTTTTTCCCTCTAACACCCTCACCACACACCGCGTCAACGTCATCTCTCCCAAATTAAACACCTGCCCCACCCCACCAGCACGCGCGCGCACCATCGTCAGTCCGATTTCAGGCGATCGCAAAAAGTCATAGGCAGGCAAAGCCCCCAAGCCAGCCACACAGCTCTCTAATTCGGCCAAATTTCCCTTGGCCAATATCCCCATCCAGCGCTGCCGCTCGTGCACATTTACCGCGTACTTTGAGACCATATATTTAAAACCATATATTTGAAACCATGTACGTTATGACGGCGTCCTTTTATGACGTTATGACGGTGTCCTTTTATGACGATGTCCTTTTATGACGGTGTCCTGATGAGAAGACCTGATGAGAAGACCTGATGAGAAAAATCAGAGGAAGAAGCCTGTTGGCTTGAAGGCGCTGGGCTTTAAGACCACAATCAGCAATAATCTAGATGTCTAGACAATTAATTGTTTAACAGCGATTATGAAACACCTTTTCTAAACTTTCAAGTGTTCTTTGATACATCATGGATCATGCTGCTAGTCCCCGCTATGTTCAAATTGCCGATCAGCTCCGCCACCGTATTCAGTCTCAGCTATACGCCGTAGGCGATCAGCTACCGCCAGAAGCACAGCTATCACAGCAATTTGGCGTCAATCGTCACACCCTCAGACAGGCCGTCGCCCTGCTCCGACAGGAAGGCTTGCTCCGGGCCGAACGCGGACGCGGTACTTTTGTAGCTGCTCCCATTCGCTATGCCATTGGTCAGCGGGTGCGCTATAACGAAGCGCTGAAGGCCCATGGGCACAAGGCTGAATTTACCCTATTGCGGGCGATAGAAGTTCCTGCTGAAGCGTCTGTTGCTCAAGGATTGGCGATCGCACCGGGCGCACCGGTCGCCTTAATCGAACGCTTAGGCATGGCTGATGGGGCACCGATTAGCGTAGGCAGCGGTCATTTTCCCCTTGCCCGCTTTGCCGATCTACTCTCGCCAGAAAGTTTGAATGTTTTAGAGCAAACCCACTCTATTTCCCAGTGGCTGCGCGATCGCTACGGCATCGATCATATTCGGCGGCGCACCTCTGTCTCAGCCCGACTGGTTCAGCCACGCGATGCCAAACTGCTACAGCTCCCGCTAAATCAGCCCATCTTGCTAGCAGAATCAATCAACGTCGATCAGCAAGGGCAGGTGATCGAATATGGCGTAGCCAGACTTAGGGGCGATCGCATGGAACTCGTGTTTGAGCCTTAACCCATTTGAGCCTTAACCCATTTGCGCATCAAGCCATTTGCGTATCAAACCAACTTGCGGCGCAGCCAAGCCGAGGCTGCATCAATCACACCGACAACCAGCACCAAAATAATCAAAATCGCACAGACCTTGGTGTAGTCAAACGAACGGAAGCTCTGATAGAGCGAAACACCAATGCCGCCTGCGCCCACAATCCCGAGGACCGTCGCTGAGCGCACATTCGATTCAAACCGATACAGCACATAGGAAATCCACAGCGGAATCACCTGTGGCAGTACCCCAAATAAAATCTCTTGAAACTTGCTCGCCCCTGTAGCCCGTACGCCTTCTATTTGGCCCACATCAATATTTTCAATCGCTTCAGAAAATAATTTGCCTAAAATGCCTGCCGTATGAACAAAAATGGCCATCACCCCGGCAAAAGGCCCGAGCCCAACGGCCACCACAAAGACCAGTGCAAACACAATCTCATTAATGGCTCGCATCGCATCGAGCAAACGCCGTGTTGGCTGCACAATCCACACAGGGCAAAGGTTTGCAGAAGCTAAGATCGAGAGCGGCGCAGCGACCACAACCGCCAGCAAAGTTCCCCAAATGCCCATGCCAATCGTTTCGATAATATCTTCTAAATAAAACGACCAGTCGGAGAAGTTAGGCGGAAAGTAGCGGCTGATGTACTCGCCCATGGTGCTGCCCCCTTCGGCCAACTCCACCAAGTCGATTTCGCTAACGATGGCGGAATACCATAAAAGCGCGATCGCACCTAACACCCCTGCAATCAACTGAGCAATTTGCACAGGGCTCAGGCGATCGCGTGCCTGCATCTCTACCACCGCCGCAGAAACAGGCAGCACGTATTTCTCAGAAAGGTTAAGAGACATATCTTGAGGTATCTGTAGAATCTTGAAGTATCTATAGAATCTTGAAGTATCTATAAAAAGATATTTTGAGTCGTCAAAGAAGCGCAAAAAGAGAAAAATCAGGCGGTTGCCGATAACCAGCGCCTAAACCGCCTGATGAGTCACAAGGAGTTTGCCTAGTTAACTAGGCACTGACATTAGTAACCTGTATCTCACAGATACTTACTTCAGCGCTTCTAGTTCTTTGTTGAGTGCATCAATCTGTTCTGTTTTTGCGGCCTCGTCTAAACTGGCATCATTTTTCACTTCTAAAATGCTCTTACCAATTTCTAGCTCACGGACTGTATTCCAAGTGGCATCATCCGCTTCGTCAAAGCCACTCCACTCTAGAGGCCCCAAAATTGCCTCATCTTTGTAGCCATAAAAGAAGTCTTTAATCTCGGTTTTTAAGCAATCAGGCAAATCTTTGCGATAAGCAATCGGATCACTCGGAATTTCAGGCGATGTCCAAATGATCTGAATGTTTTCAAAAGCTTCAGGATCGTTCTTTTCGACTTCCACCAAAGACTCACTGTTATTCGTGGCGACATCCACTTGGTTGTTCGCGATCGCCAAAGCAGTGGCTTCATGGCTACCGGCAAAAATAAGCTCTTTAAAGGCTTGTTCAGGGTTTACATCATTTTGTGCAAAAACATAATAGCTCGGCACCAAAAAGCCCGAAGTTGAGTTGGGATCGTTGAAAGCAAAGGTGAGGTTAGCGGCATTTTTGACCACGTACTGATCGCCATCGCCTGCTGCAGTATCAATATCAGATAGGATGGGATTTTCTTTATTGGTAATGAGGTAAGCGTAGTAGCCTTTGCTGCCATCGCTGCCCACCGTTTGGGCAAAAGCTTCCGCGTCCGAGCGCTCAGCCGCTTCAATATATGACTTACCGCCATACCAAGCCATCTGCACCTTACCTGCGCCCATAGCTTCAATCACACCAGCATAGTCAGTGGCGTAAGACGCTTTTACATCCCGGCCAAGTGCCTCAGACATGGCCGCGATAAACGGCTCCCACTTAGGTTTTTGGTTGTCTTGCGATTCGGTAGAGATAATGCCAAACTCTAGCTCTGTCAGTTCGGGCGCGCAGACCTCTCCGGCAGCGGCATCGTTGGTACCGGTTGCTGCCACATCAGCTTCTGGCTCGGGGCTACCGCTACAGCTTGCGAGCATAGAGCCGCTCAACAAGGTGAGCATAATCAGAGACGTCCACTTTTGAGTAGCCTTTCGCTGGATGGGCCGGTTGATGAATAGTCCTAACATTAAAATCTCCTCAGGGGCGTATATATCAAAGCGTGATCAAAGCGTGTCGAGTTTTGCTTAGGCAGTCAAATTTTGCTTAGGCAGTCAAAATTTCCGCATGGCCTCGTCGTACCAATTCTTCAGCGGCTGAACCGTATATGTCGCCTAGTCGCTCGTCGTCTAGGGCTACTGTAGGCCCGTCAAATTGAACAACACCGTCACATAGGGCGACAGATCTGTCGCAATAGAATCGCACCATCTGCACTTGATGCAGAGACGTAATCACCGTCAAACCGCTCTCACGATTCAAATCGGTCAACAGTTCCATCACCCGCCGAGCCGATTCAGGATCGAGCGAAGCGATGGGTTCATCCGCCAGAATAATTTGAGCACCCTGCATCAGGCAGCGGGCGATCGCAACGCGCTGCTGCTGGCCGCCCGAGAGCACTGAAGCCCGTTTATAGGCTTGCTCTAAAATGCCAACCCGATCAAGCGCTGCTAGGGCGCGTGTTTTTTCTAGGCGGGTGAATAGACGAAATGCAGAGCGCAGATGTGACGTTTGCGACAGATTACCAATCAACACATTTTCCAACACGCTGAGGCGATTAACCAAGTTAAACTGCTGAAAAATAAAACCGACTTGGCTGCGCAGTTGGCGAGCCTTTGAGTGCAGTTTGCCATCGCTTTGGAGGGGCGTATCAAAAATATTGACCGTACCACTATCAGCCATCTGCAACCCATTTAGCGTTCTCAGCAGAGTAGACTTTCCAGAACCAGAAGCCCCTACCAATGCCACCATTTCACCCCTGCGCACAACAACATCTACGCATCGCAGGGCTGGAACACCTTTAAATGCCTTACTCAGCCCCGTCACGCTCACCGCTGGCTGAGTCAAGGTTTGAGCCGAGACATCGTTCGAGATTCGGTTCGGGCCATCACTGGATGATTTACCCTTGTCGGCTTCACTCTTCTTGTGGGCTTCACTCTTTTTTTCAACAGAAACCACGGCATTACTAAAGCGCTTTACTGCCTCACCACTCAACCACACTCTTTTAGAAAGCACTTTAAGTAACCGTAGTCTTAAGCTTAAGCTTGGAATAACAAAAGGTTAAGGACGCGGCATTTGTCATCATCATCGTCGATCATCATCATCGTCGATCATCGTCGTCGTGCGCTCTGTCTAATCCATCACCTTTGCTCTGTTAAGCTGCGGCTGTTATGGTGTTATTGGGCAAGGCGGCTTAAGTGAAATGGAAACGTTACTCTTTTTGGTTCTAGGGCTAACAGTCGGTACCGTTAGCGGTCTGATTGGTATTGGTGGAGGCGTTTTGTTTACGCCTGCACTGATATACTTGTTGGGATTCTCTCAGCATGAAGCACAGGGGACAACTTTGGCGCTGCTAGTGCCCCCTATTGGCATTTTAGGCGCTTGGACATATTATCAGCGCGGCTATGTGAATGTGCAGGCTGCTGCGCTCATCTGTTTAGGATTTGTGCTGGGCGGGCTAATGGGGGCTAAGCTAGCAGTCGTCCTTTCTCCCCTATTCTTAAAAAGAGTGTTTGGCACAGCTATGCTGGCTCTAGCTGTGCGCATGTTGTTCTTTTAAAGAGTCGTTCTTTCAAAGAGTTGTTCTTTCAAAGAATTGTTCTTTTAAGCCATCACCTTGAGAGTGATGACACATCTAGCTGGCTGACGGTTTCAAAAAATGTTGTCAAACGGGTCTTAATTGCTTCTACACCCCCTGCTACGTTAGATTCAATATTCAGCGGCAGCACAGGATCATGCAGTGATAGCCGGAGCAAAAACCAACCGTCTTCTGCCGGTGAGGAGCAAGCAATGCGAATGCCTTCATAGTTATTGGCTGCCGCTTGCCAACCCGATTGTGCTTTGGCAAAAGTCTGTAGCTGATCAATCACCCTATTGCCATGAGTTTTAAAGTCTTCGGCCAAAATCTTGAGCCGGTACTCCTCACTTTCGACAGGTTCTTTAAGTGCAGCAATTAAGTCACTCAGCACTTTACCAGACTGCTTTGAGCGAGCTAACTCCACCAGCAGCTTACTGATCAAATAAGCCCCATCATCGAGAAAATAATTCTCCTTCATCGCCCCATGGCCAGATGTCTCAATTGCCAGCCACGATTCTTGCCCTGCTGCATTGAGTCGCATTGATTCATTGATTACATTTTTGTAGCCCCGCTTGAAGCGATGGTGCACCCCTCCCAAGCTTTCAATAAACTGTGCTAGTCCATCTGAGGTAATGGAGTCGGTGACAATGGTAGAACCTGGATGCTCGCGCAGCACCACTGCCGAAATTAGGGCAATCAATCGATTGCGGTTGAGTTCATTGCCCTGGGGATCGACTGCTGCTGAGCGATCGACATCTGTATCAAAAATAATCCCAAAATCTGCCTCATTCTCCAGCACGGCCTGTCGAATGGCGGCCATCGCTGCTGCATTTTCTGGATTGGGAATATGGTTGGGGAAATGACCATCGGGCTCTAAAAACTGACTGCCTCGGGTATCTGCGCCCAAAGGCTCTAGCACTTTGCCAGCATAAAATCCCCCGGCTCCATTGCCTGCATCCACCACAATATGTAGCCCTTTGAGAGGCTGGTCATAGTGCTCAGGGTGATTCACGGCTTGGCGAATTTGTTGCACGAGCCCGTTTGAATATACCGAGATAAAGTCTCTGGCTATCATTTCGCCTTTGGCCGTAGCAGTTGGAAAGTTGTTTTCACTAGCCAAGGTGAGAATCGCAGTGATGTCAGATTTGTTGAGTCCACCCTGAGCAGTAAAAAACTTCAGACCGTTACGATTAAAAGGGAGATGGCTAGCGGTGAGCATAATAGCGCCATCGCACTGATAGCCTTCGGTAACGGTGCTCATAAACATCGCTGGGGTGGATGCGATCGCAAAGTCAAACACCTTTACGCCCAAATCCATCATGCCTGCGGCCAAGCTACTCATCAGCACTGGCCCAGACAGGCGGCTGTCGCGCCCGACCGATACCACCAACTCAGATGTCGTCTCACCCAGCGTATCTGCCAGCCAACTGACAAATCCTTGCCCTAGCCGATAGGCTACTGCTGGCGTCAGATTCACCGGTTCGCCTGCAACCCCTTCTAGAGCCACACCTCGAATGTCCGAACCATTCTGCAACGCTTGCCATTCGCTTGTCAGTCCTGTCGCCATGCCGTTTTTCCTCATCCATTGCTTCTAAACAATATTGCTTCTAAACAATATCGTTTCTAAACAATATCGCGTCAGAACAATATCACGTCAGAACAATATCACGTCAGAACAATATCGCATTAGAACAATATCGCATCGGTTACTTTAGCACCTATTTCAACAGGGACGTTTTGCGGTTGACTGCACCTAGCGTCATCAGGTTGGCCACCTGCAAGTCACTCAGCCCTTTAATATCTTTGATTTCGATTTGTTCATA
>JAAUPS010000353.1 GCA_012033015.1 Phormidesmis sp. RL_2_1 | reverse complement strand
TGAAAGCGTTGCAACGTTATTTTCAGCGTGAGCAGCCCCAAAATGCTGTATGGGCGCTGTATTTGTTGTTGGGAAAAACGCGCAAACGGCTGGTCACATCACGGGTATTGCGAGAGATTTTTTTGCAAATTTCAGATATTCCAGAATGGCTATTTGAAGAAAGCTATGCCCATGTGGGTGATTCTGCCGAAACGATTGCGCTGTTGCTACGGGATACAGCTATTGAGCCCACAGGCACCTCTACGGCCAATTGCGAAACCCCTTTGCACAGGTGGATGGAAGATGTCATTCCACAGGTAAAACAGTGCGATAAAACAGATGGTGATCGGCTCAAGAATTTGGTGATTGATTGGTGGGCAAATTTATCGCAGAGCGAAATTTTTGTGCTGAATAAGGTGCTGACAGGGGCCTTTCGCATGGGGGTGAGTAGCAAGTTGGTGATTAAGGCATTGGCGGCTGAATATGGAATATCTGAAGCGGTGCTAGCCCATCGACTCATGGGAGAATTTGAGCCTACAGCAAGTTTTTACACAGCGTTGATCAATCCTGAGCAAGGGGACAGTCAGCCTTCTCAGCCCTATCCTTTCTTTTTGGCATCGCCTATTGATCATCAGAGGATAGCGGCTCAAGCCATTAGTGATTGGCAGGTGGAATGGAAATGGGATGGTATTCGAGCCCAGTTGATTTACAGGGCTGAAGAAATCTTTATTTGGTCGCGAGGGGAGGATTTGATTACCCACCAGTTTCCTGAGTTTGATCAGGTGCTGAGAGATTTTCCGGCAGGCACAGTGCTAGATGGTGAGATTGTGGCTTGGGATGGGCAGCGAGTGGCAGATTTTAACGATTTACAAAAGCGGCTCGGACGCAAACGGGTGAGCAAAAAGCTGATGGCTGAAAATCCGGTGCACTTTATCGCCTATGACCTGTTAGAAAAAGACGGCATCGATATTCGCTCCCAAGCGTTGCGATCGCGCCGAAAATTACTCACCGAACTGATTGACACTCTCCCCAATGAGCAGATCAGTTACGCCCTACCTTTACCCATTGAGACATTTGAAGACTTAGAAAAATGGCGATCGCAAGCGCGGGATTACGGCGCTGAAGGTCTGATGCTCAAAGCTTTAGATAGCCCCTATTTAGTTGGCCGCAAGCGGGGCTACTGGTGGAAACACAAAGTAGATCCGATGACGCTAGATGCGGTGCTTATTTATGCCCAAGCAGGCAGTGGCAAACGAGCCAACTTGTTTACTGACTATACCTTTGCGCTTTGGCAAGGTGAGACGCTCGTGCCTTTTGCCAAGGCATATTCGGGCTTGGATAATGCAGAAATTGAGCGGTTAGACCGCTGGATTCGTCGCCATACTCAAGAAAAATTTGGCCCAGTGCGTGCCGTTGAGCCTTTTCATGTGTTTGAAATTGGCTTTGAAGGTATTGCTGAATCTAAACGGCACAAATCAGGAATTTCTGTGCGTTTTCCCCGTATATTGCGCTGGCGCGAAGATAAGCCGATGACAGAGGCCGATACGCTAGCTAGTGCGATCGCGCTGTTGAACGATCTTCATCCATAACGCCCATTGACGACGTTGCCTAACGAATGCCGATTTCAATCCGTTCGTTCAACTGGCTCGATCGAGATGGGGTCGTCAGTTGGCAAATCCAATCGCCGGTTTTGCCCGTAAGAAAAGGGATGATAGTGCCATCGCTAGCGAGGGTGCGAGTGCGATCGCGGCAGTTATACAGCTCCATCGGCTGCTTGATGCCATCAATATTCAACACCGTGCGATATTCCCAATAGCGAGCAGCGCTACGCCGAATGCTCAGGGCACACACCTGATGACCATTAAATACCTGACAAACTTGGCCTGGACTAGATGCTGCTGTGACATTGACTAGCCAAACCGCAAAAGGCAACGCTAACAGCACAATCACAACAGCCCACCAAACCGTCAGAAACTTATCGACCAAAATTTTTTGAAAGAAAGCATTCTTAAAGGGAGCCAATAAAAACGAGCAGCTCAAAGACAGATCAAAGGCAAAAGCGCTATCAGAAACACAATACAAACCTTTGTAAATTCTATCGTGCTCAGGCAATCTGCTGAGATGCTGACTGACCCCATATACGGCGTTGGTCACTTGGCCCGCATGGCCCTCCCTTAAGCAAACGGCGCTGAGTCAACGGCGCTGAGTCAATGTATCATTTGTGACACGCAATGACATTGGATATGACATTAAATATGTCATTGAATATGTAAAGGAACCATCAGACGCCTTTTGAAGCAACTGTTAAAATGACCCTTTGCAATTTACCCGCTCTGCCATTATCTTTCTGCAGCACACAGCATCTAAAAACGCCCAAGCACGCAATTTTTTCAGGCCATGACTGCTCAAACCATTCCCGTTTTAGACCTGCAAGATTTTACCAGCGGCCAAAAGTCCGAGGCGTTTGTCCAAGCTTTCGGGCAGGCTTTGTCGGATTGGGGCTTTTTTAGCCTAGTGAATCACGGTGTCGAACAGCGCCTCATTGATGCCGCCTATGGGGCCGCAGAAGCCTTTTTTGCCCTGCCCGAAGCGACCAAAATTCAGTACCAAATTGCCGAATTAAAAGGGCAGCGAGGCTTTACCCAGTTTGGTACTGAACATGCTAAAGACAGCGAAGCGCCTGATCTCAAAGAGTTTTGGCACTTAGGACGCGAACAGCCTACGGCCCATCCCCGTCAGCTATCCCAATAATATTTGGCCCAGAGAAGTGCCCCAATTTCAGCCAGTAATGGCCACCTTATTTCAGCAGCTAGAAACCTGCGCCAAGCACCTGATGGCAGCTTGCGCCCAGTACCTGCAACAGCCCCAAGACTTTTTTGAAATTCAAGTTGCAGAAGGCCAAACCATTTTGCGCGTGATTCACTATCCTCCGATTCCTAATGGCATCACCCCCGCTAGTCAGCGAGCAGCTCCCCATGAAGATATTAATTTGATCACCCTTTTATGTGAGGCCACAACCCCCGGATTAGAGCTGCTAAAGCCCGATGGCGAGTGGCTCTCGATTCAGACCCAACCCGGACACATTATTGTCGATACGGGCGATATGTTGCAATCGTTGAGCAATGGCTTACTCAAAAGCACCACTCACCGAGTCGCTAATCCCGACAACAGCCGTGAGCGTCGATTTTCTATGCCTTTCTTCGTCCATCCTCGCCCTGAGTTTGATCTAACGCCCTTGCCGAGCTGCGTAAGCTGCACGGAGGGCTATCCACGTTATCCCAATCAAACCGCTGCTGAATACTTAAATCAGCGCCTTAAGGAAATTGGCTTGGCTTAATCGCTTGCCAGCCAGATCGTCTCGGGAATACCTTCCCAGGCCGCTCTGCCCAAATGGATGGGATTTCCCATAGCAGTAGATCGCTACAACTTCTGAAACAATCCACGCAATAATAAGGCAATAGCTTCCTTCACTGCCGACAGTGCCCATGGATTTTTCACTCGCCATTCCAACCTTTGTCATTACGCTGCGTGAGGGGGTAGAAGCTGCCCTCGTGGTAGGGATTGTGCTAGCGTGTCTCAACAAAGCCAATCGCAGTGAACTGAACAAATGGGTCTACAGTGGCATTGCTGCAGGCATTGTTGGCAGTGCCCTGATTGGTGTGTTTTTAAGCTTATCGCTGAGCACAGTGCAGTATGCGGCCCCGGCCTTGCAAGGGGTGATCAAACCCTTTTTGGGCGTTACTTTTGGCAGTGTAGCGGTGGTGATGCTGAGTTGGATGTTGATTTGGATGACGCAGCAGGCTAGAAGCTTAAAGCGCAATGTGGAAGGCTCATTGCAAGATGCCTTGGCTGATTCGGAAGGGGCCAGTGTCAGCATTTTTAGTTTGGTGTGTGTGGCGGTGCTACGGGAAGGCTTTGAGACGGTGCTGTTTCTTTTTAGCAATCTGCAGCAGAGTGCGGAGGGGCTTTTGGGGGCGGCGGCAGGGCTAGCAGGAGCATTTGCCATTGGTATGGCCCTGTTCAAGTTTGGGGTAAAAATCAACCTCAAAATGTTTTTTCAAACCATGGGGGTTTTGTTGTTGCTGATCGTTGCAGGACTTGTCGTTTCAGTGTTTAAAAACCTAGATGCTGCCTTTAGTGCGATTAGCATTCTCGAACAGCCCAACATAGATCTGTGTATCAGCAGTCAGTCTTGTATCTTAGGCCCGCTGCTTTGGGATACTAGTGCGACGATGCCCGACAAGCTATTTCCTGGCATTTTATTCAAAACCCTGTTGGGCTATCGCGACCATATTTATCTTTTGCAGTTAATTGTTTATATTGCCTTTTTAGTGGGCGTTGGCGGACGCTATTTTCGCAGTCTAAATGTGATTTCACAGCAAGATAGCCCGGTTGCCAATCCTAAGCCACAGCCATGACATAATGCACTGCCATGACATAATGCTAATTTAGCTGCTAGTCAAGTTTAGCTGTTAGTCAAGGCTTCTAGCGATTACTATTGTCCTCACTCGTCGTCCTAACTTACTCGACAGAAGCTGTAACTTAATAGAAGCTGTAACTCGACAGAAGCTGTAGCTAAAAACCACCCCATCT
>JAAUPS010000352.1 GCA_012033015.1 Phormidesmis sp. RL_2_1 | reverse complement strand
CGGGTTCGTGAGCTGTGATATCGGCTGTTGTTTGAGTCGTGGGATGGGCCATGAGCGCGACCATAGAACGGGCGTGGGGCAAAAAGATAAACTTGGCAAATGAAATGGCCGTACCGAGGGCGGCTACATTCATGCCGATTACCTGCCAGCGCAATAGATTTTTGGAGGTGAGGACTTTAGCGCCAAAGCCTGAGAGCAGCGGAAACCCTGAAATCGAAAAGCTAGCGATCGCCAGCGCGATCCAAAGGGCAGTTGGCATTGCCTGCTTTTTCAGTACTTTGATGCTGCGACTAGGCAGCTTACCGACAATCAAAAACAGCGCTGATTTCACCAACCCATGCGTCAGGGCATAAAAGCCACCGACGGCTGGTGCTGCCAAGATAAACCCGAGCTGCGAAACCGTACTCAAGGCAAGAATGCGCTTAGTATCTTGACTAAAAACCGCATAGCCAGCCCCCAACAGCGCCGTAGAAACGCCAAAGAGACGGACAATGGGATCTAGCTCGGGTATCATCAGGGCAAATCGGACCATGGGAAACACGCCCGTTTTGACGACCACCCCTGAGAGCATGGCGGAGACGGGCGAGTCAGATTCTGAATGGGTCAACGGCAGCCATAGGCCCGATACAAAATGCCGCCTTTGGTGAGCAACCCAAGGAAAATGAGTGCGATCGCCTCAGTCGGAGCCTGACTTAGACCCTCAAAAGCAAACGAATTATTGGCCTGATAGACCAGCAGCGCCCCAATTAAATAAAACAACATTGCTGTGTTACTCACAAAGAGATAACGCAGCCCCACCCAAATCGAGCGATCCGTGCGCGGATAGATCATCAGTAAAAATGATGCAATCCCAATCACTTCTAGAGCGACATACACACTGATCAAATCTGCGCAGACAAAAATGGAATTAACACTGCCGTGTAGAATAATGAGCTGCGCATAGAAGAAAGCTGATTTAGGACTTTGGTGACTGCTTGCTGGGCTACTGGTTTGGCCAATGCTAGGCCAGCCGCAATAAAACACTACTGCCGCTGTCACCAGCGCATTGGTTAAGACAAAATAGCCGCTCAGCGAATCGACCATCAGCCTCACGCCAAAGCTATCTAATAGCTGCAGGCTCAAAACCGAGGGATCGAATAGCCTTTGGAGGCTGTAGGCGAGCGAAAACAAGGACACGCCAAAGGCAAAATAGCGACCGAACTGAGGCAAAAGATAAATGCTAAAGCCGATAAACAGCGGCAGGGCCAGCCAAATGAGCGTGAGCGTCGTAAGCGCTGTATTCATTAGGACTTACGCTCCTCTGTATTGCTAATTTCAATTGCACGACAGTCGAGCATGGGATTGTTTTTAGAGAGCTTCATCACCCCTACGAGCATCAGTGCTTGAATCGAAAAGCCAATCACAATCGCGGTCAAAATCACGGCTTGCGGCACAGGATCTGCGTAAGCGACAAGATCATTCTCGGCAGCGTCAATTGGGGTGAAAAACCCGCCTCGGGCCGCCACCAGAATGTAATAGGCAATGACGCCGGTACTCATCACATCCATAGAAAGAATTTTCATGATGAGATTTTTTTTGAGAATGATGCCAAAAAAACCACAGAGAACCGTGGCAAAAACGCAGGCTTCTAAAACAGGCATAGTAAATTACGCAGCTCAGTCGTATCGTTGGCTAGCAGAGGGAAACCCTTGCTTCTCATTAAGAAATTAATTGATTAACAGCGGATTAATGGCATCCACTGTTAATCAATTCACGGATTAATCAATTCACGGATTAATCAATTCACGGGTTAATTTAATCCACGGCTGAATCCATGGCTAATTTAATCCGCTAAGGGCAGCGCAGCTTCTTCGACAGTAGGCGTTGCTTGTCCTTTGAGGGTTAACTGTAGCAATGGCGGTGCGAGGAAGGTGGTTAAAATTACCATCATAATAATGGCAGCTTCCAAAGGCTTGTCCAATACACCGCTCGCTGAGCCGATGCCTGCAAACACCAAGCCAACTTCGCCCCGAGGAATCATTCCTACCCCTACGGCCAAACGGTTGATTCCGGGTTTGCCAAAGACGGCCCAGCCCGTAATCACTTTGCCGATAATGGCAATAAAAATCAAAAAGGCGGCAATGATCAGTCCGGCTCTATTTTCAGGAACAGCCGGATTCAATACGCCTAAATCAGCTTTGGCCCCTACCGTGACAAAAAAGATGGGGACTAAAAGGTCGGCAATGGGCATCACCTGCTGATCGAGTTCTTTGCGTTGGTCGGTTTCATCTAGCACTAGTCCAGCGGCAAAGGCCCCTAAGATGGCTTCTAAATGGATTACATTGGCCAAAAATGCCATGACAAAGGCAAAGGTGATGGCCGGAATCAGTAGGGCTCCGCGGGTTTGCAGTTTTGCTGCGATCGCAGCAAAACTGCTGTTGAAAAACTTACCGAGAAAAATAGAACCCAGCAAAAAGGCACTCGCACTCACAATCAAATAAACGACGTTGAGCAAGTCTACTTCACCGGTTTTCGCCAAGCTCGCAACTACAGCCAAGACAATAATGCCTAACACATCATCAATCACCGCCGCGCCAACAATAATTTGGCCTTCAGTTGACTTAAGCTGCCCGAGTTCTGACAAAACTTTTGAAGTAATGCCAATGCTAGTCGCCGTCAAGGCCGCACCGGCAAAAACCGCCGGAATCACCGGCACCCCAAACAACATGACCAGGCCCACTGTGCCCAGCAAAAAAGGTGCAGCCACACCGACCACCGCGACAATAGCCGCCTGATAGCCGACTTTGCCTAGCTCTCGCAAGTCTGATTCCAGCCCAATTTCAAACAAAAGGACAATCACACCTAGCTCAGCTAAAACAGAAATCACTTCGCTTTGGCTCGCGAAGATATGACTCACCGCTTCGGCATCTAGATTGCCTAGCTGCTGCAAGCTAGTCATTAACAATGAGTCGATAGCCGTTGCCCCTGTTTCTGGAAATACCAGTAAATGAAGCGCCGAAACACCAACAATCACACCGCCCACTAGCTCACCCAATACAGGGGGTAAGTTGAGCCGTTTTGAAAGTTCACCGCCCAGTTTGCTGGCCATGTAGACCACCACTAGCGTCAGTAAAACACCCGCTAGTACCCACGATCCGTATTCTGATTCTGGCGTAGTCGCCAGCACAAAGGGGCTTGAGGATCTGCTAGCACCGATTGAATTCAAAGGTGAGATCCGATAGTCGATAACATAGTCAATGGACTCCAAGGTTAGACAGGTAAAGGGGACATAACATGTCTGTAAACAGTCTTTTGAAGCGGACTTTTGCGCTTGCTAGTGGTCATGACTTCATCATCGCCGAGAACCTAACTGTATGCCGCCGAGGGTGAGTGCCCCTAGGGTAAACTGCGTTGCCTCAGGCGCGATCGCAATTCCCCACAGACCACTAAACAATCCAGCCGCATACAGCGCTAAGGGATAAACTTCATCATCAGCTTTTAGCCGAGTGCCCAACAGGGAAAACATCAACGAAAGCGACAGTAAAATAAGCCAAAGCATGGTGCGTTCTCATAGTAACAACTCAGGCATAACCACTAGATTAGGCATCTAGATTAGGCATCTAGATTAGGCATCTAGATTAGGCATTGCTTTTGATGAAATGTCATTGAAAGACGCCATCTAAAAACGCTAAACAGCCGCTCAGAAGCGCTAAACAGTCGCTGTCGAAGCGCCGTAATTTAAGCGCTGTTCCTGCGAGCTGAAGAAGTTGAGTTCAGACTCTAGCGCAACGGCTGCTGCTGCGTATTTCAGCGCTTCTGAGCGGCTGTCAAACAAGTGATGAGGTGGCAACAAACTGAGCACCTTAAGATCTTTTAGGCGTCGTCTTGCAGCAGGACTCACTTGCCCTAAAAAGGGCGCTAGCTGCAAAATCACCCGGATCATGCCGATGCCGGACATAAAGCCCGAAATCACCTTGTAAGGCATCATCGTGACGTATTTCCCAAGGCGCAGCGAGCCAAAAATAATTTGGCAAAGGCCCGCCATCATGACGACCGTAAAGGCTAAGGCCATGGGTAAAGCAATTACAGCAGCGGTTACCCCGCCAAAGAGGTCACCGCGCAAATTGCGAAAATGAATTTGATTGGTAAGTTGCATGAGATAAATCAGCGTATTGATCGGACTTTACTAAAAATGTCGCGAAACAAAAAATGTCGCAAAATAATAAGGGTTGGTCAAAAAGCAGCCGTTAAAGGCTCGCCAGTCTCATAGAGTTTAATCTATAAAAAAGACGGAATCATTGATAATAGTCTACATGTGAATGTCACTCGTGCAGCCTGGTTTTAGTTATTCATTCTCAATAGAAATTAAAATTAATCCTTATGGATGTCTTTTCCCAAAGCGCACTGATAGGCCAAAAGCACTGTAACCAAAGGGTTTAAGGCTGTGAAAAGGGCTGTAAAAAAATAGGCATGAAAAAACAATATCCGGAAGAAAAATTCTCCCGGATATGAGTTCAATTTGCTGGTTTCATATATGGCAAAGTAAGAATGCAGCCTTACTTTGCTAGTCGAGTTAGCTGCTGCTAGTCAAGGCTTTCAGCGATTACTATTGTCCTAACT
>JAAUPS010000012.1 GCA_012033015.1 Phormidesmis sp. RL_2_1 | reverse complement strand
CGTGCCAACTTGGGTATGGAAGTGATGCACGAGCGTAATGCTCACAACTTCCCGCTTGACTTGGCTGCTGGTGAGGCTGCTCCTGTGGCTCTCACTGCGCCTTCCATCAACGCGTAGTTCTCGGTTATTGGGTTTTCACCTGCCGTCTAACCCTAACAATTCTCTGCCTAGACGCTTAGCGTTCTGGCTGGGGTTTAACAAGGTTTAGCTTAAGGTTTAAATCGAGGTTTAATTCAAGGTTTAACTGAGGGGTTTCATCCCCAAAAGCGCTCTCTTCGGAGGGCGCTTTTTTAATGGGATTTTTTTTAGGATTTTTGATTTTGTGGCAAACTTCCTCAGCAACCCGCTAGAAACGATAGATGGCAATGTAAGGATGCATTCTGCCGTTGCTAGTCGAGTTAGCGAGTTAGGTAGGACAATAGTCATCGCTGGAAACCGTTGATGCAGCGCTATGTAGCAAACATTATGTGGCAAACCTTATGGGGCAAACATTATGTGGCAAACCTTATAAGAGGGTAGCTTCTGGCAAAATCAGCATGGCATCGCCAAAAGAATAGAAGCGGTATTGGTGGGCGATCGCCTCTTCGTAGAGTGCCATCAACCGCTCTCTGCCAATTAGGGCACTGACCATCATGAGTAAGCTCGAACTCGGCAGGTGAAAGTTGGTAATGAGGCCGTCGATGACCTGCCACTGATAGCCGGGGTAGATAAATATTTCTGTTTTGCCCTGATAGGGCTGCAGTTCGCCATGGATAGCAGCGGCACCTTCTAAAGCCCTTGTCGAGGTAGTACCTACCGCAATCACCCTACCGCCATTGGCTTTAGTTTGACGAATCTTTTCAACGGTTTGCTCAGGTATTTCAATGCGCTCTTCGTGCATTTTGTGGGTTTCAATATCATCAACTTCGACTGGGCGAAAGGTACCGATGCCAACATGCAGGGTAATTTCTGCAGTTTGAACACCTTGATCAGCAAGCTGGAGCAGGAGACGCTGAGTAAAGTGAAGCCCTGCCGTAGGGGCAGCGATCGCACCTTGATGTCTGGCAAACACGGTTTGATATTGCTCCAGATCGGTAATTGTGCTGGTAATGTAGGGCGGCAAAGGCACTTGGCCGAGCTGGTGAATCAAATCATTGATGGGGCGATCGCACTGAGGCCTGAGCGTCAAAATCCGTCCCTTTGTCGGTTCATCTCGCGCTTCTACATAGGCTGTCATCACAGGGTTTTGAGGATCTTCGCCAAATGCCAAGGTACTGCCTGGCTGCAGTCGTCGCCCCGGCTTGACAAGCGCTAGCCATCGCTCTTCTAATCGATCGTTTGATTGCAATCGATCGTTTGATTGAGCCTTTGCATTCGATAAACGATTGGGTTTCGATAAACTATGGGGCGATGAGCCCTGTGGCGAATAATCTGGACGGGGCTCGATTAACAAAACTTCAATCACAGCACCAGGCTGCTGATCATTGGTTTGTTTGTAACCAAACAGGCGAGCGGGAATCACTCGCGTATTGTTGAGAATGAGCAGATCGTTGGGCTGCAAATAGTTCACCAAATCCCGAAAATGGCGGTGCTGGCAGCTTGTCAAACCATCGACGACGAGCAGTTTGGCACTATCTCGGGGCGTTACTGGCGTTTGCGCAATCAGGGTTTGGGGAAGCTTGTAGTCATACGCAGCGAGCTGGCGATCGCGATCATCCGGGGGCTGCGTAGTCATGGCAAAGGTCATGGCGAATGAGCTGGCAATTGAGACGGATAAGACCCTAAGTGATCAAGTCATAGGGCCGTAATTGGGCCGTGATCAGGCCATAACAGAAAAGCAATAGAGATTTAGTATGGCCCATGATTTGACACTGAGTGTGAAGATTAGGGCGAACACTGCGTCATAATAAGAATATAAGTTGTGCAAACGCGGGCTATTGTCATCAGTTATCAGCCCCTGCAAGTTATCAACCCCTTATAAGCAAGCATCCACATCAAGCATCCACATCAAGCATCAACATAAGTAAGCGCCAAAACTTATTAGCCAAAACTTATTAGCTAAAACTTATTAGACTGTAGCACTCACCTAAAGCCGGACGATGGAATACATCTATTACCTAACGAATGCGAGCCTGACGTTACGTGTGGTTGAACGTCTACTGTGCGCGACACAGTTACCGCTTGAGTTCATCACGGTCATTCACCAAATCAATGGCTGGATTGTAAAGGTAAAGCTACACGACAGTGTCAGCAGACAGGCACAACAAAATTTTTCAGCCTTTCTCAATGAAGTCGGCAGTGCCTACACCCCAGGAATTCGGGTGCGCATGGCATTGTGGGGACTAGAAATGGGGCAGTCGGCGGTGGATGTCATGCGGCGCTATCAAATCGCAGTCGTATCCCACGGCAAACCAGATCGACGGGAAATTGAGGAGTTTCGTCAACAGTTTGTAACAGGACTCGGATATTGCCCAGAAACATTGGCATAGCAGAAAACCCCTCAAAAGGCATCGCGCAGGTAGCGCTGCAGGGTCAAATACTTTTGGGTGTGCGGAATTTGCAGGTGGAGTTGGTTCGTGGGTGGGGTTGGCACACAGGCAACTAAAGCAATGTCAAAACGGCAAGGAAGTTCAGATAAATGCGGATGACGCACTAAAAAATAATGGGCAGTTGTACGTAGTTTTTGCTGTTTGGCGCGGGTCACTGCGAGCAACCCGTCACCATCCCAGTTGCCGTCACTCCGGGTTTTAACTTCGATAAAGGCGAGCATGTCGCATCTGAGTGAGTCTTGACCGCTTTGGCCTCTGGCGATCAGGTCAATCTCACCGAAGCGGCTGTGCCAACGGCGCTCGATCACTTGGCATTTTTTTTGGATCAGCCACTGAAATACCAACTGTTCGCCATATTCGCCCAAATCTTGACTGTGCGGCTTGGCCATTAGGGCTGTACCCAAGGAATACTGGCGAGATCGGCAAAGTCGATGCTGCGTTCTTTTTCGAGCTGGGCGATGCGGGTCTTTTCAGCCATGATTTGCTTTTGGTATTGGCTGTGTTTTTCGGGGGAGGCGTCGAAGTCGCTATCCGACCAAAGATTAAGCAGTAAACGATAGCGCTTTTCACACATGTTTTTTTCGAGACAGGCGATCGCAGCTCGAATCACCAAGGGCGCTCTCAAAACATCCAGACGAGTTTTTTCTTCCAGATACAGTAGATGATGCACTAAGGAAAGGGGGCCAGTCGATTCAGCGGCAAAATTTCGCAGGGTTTCGAGCAGGCTTGGCCCCTGGGCATCAGCAGAGGCAACAGCATCGGGGCGATCGGCTTGGGTTAGCTCGGTCACCATGCGCCAGACAGCCCGATGATGGGAGAAGCTAAAGCCCAGATCGCGAGTTTCGAGGCCAGTGATGATCGTCTCGCGGTGTTCTGGGCTATGGATATAAATTCGCAGCAGGGCGGCTTCCGCTTCTTCTAAAAAGCTGCGGTTAAGTATCTGAACCTCGTTAGATTTGGTCTGATGAGATTTGTCACCGGGGGTGCGACGTTTGCGGCGTACTTGGGCGAGAAGATTCTCAGCGAGTAACGGCACAATGCGGCCATCGCCTTGGCTAAAGATTTCGGCGCAGTGGCGGATATAGTGGGTGCGGGTGTCGGCGTTGGCAATGTCGCTGAGCAGATCTACGACAAACTGAGAAGCTTGCTGGAACTGATCGGCCTGCTTGAGATCGCGATCGCACACCAGCTTGCTAATTTGCCAGTCGAGCCAAAGGGGCGCTGAATCAGCCAGCGCGATATACTCTTCGGCGGTATGCAACCGCAAATAGTCGTCAGGATCTTTGCCGTCAGGCATGTTGAGAATGCGGAGCTGAACATCACCTCGATAGGCCATATCCGCGACTTCCCCAATACCGCGTTCGGCCGCTTGGATGCCCGCAGCATCGGCATCAAAGTTGAAAATAATTTGCTTGGAGTCGGTATAGCGCAAGAGCTGTTTGACCTGGCCAGCATTCAGGGCCGTGCCCAATGAAGCAACGGCGTTAGTGATACCTGCAGCATGGAGAGCAATCACGTCGAAGTAGCCTTCAACGACAATGGCACGATCTGCTTTGGCGATCGCAGCTTTTGCTTTGTCTAGTCCATACAGCGTTTTACCCTTATCGAATAGCTCAGTTTCCGGAGAGTTGAGATATTTAGGTTTAGCATCGGCGGCCAGCCCCCGGCCACCAAAGCCAATCAGTCGGTTTTGAGCATCGTAGATAGGCACCATCAGGCGATCGCGAAATCGATCATAATAGCCCGTTCCCTCTTTACGCGGCACAATCAGCCCCGCCTGCTCCACGAGCTTGACCGGGTAATGCTTTTGCTCGACCAAATAGCCGTAGAGGGTTTGCCAACCTTCAGGCGCATAGCCCAACATAAAATGCTCAATGGTGTCGCGGGTAAGCTGACGCTGATCGAGGAGGTAGGTCAGCGCCTGCGCCCCATCGGGCTGATAGAGCGCGTGTTGATAAAATTTGGCAGCGACAGCAACAATTTCGTAGAGCTGCTCACGCAGGGTCAGCTTGCGTTGGAGGGCCTGCTGCTGTTCAGGCTCAGTGGTTTTGACAGGCACTTGATAGCGCCGTGCAAGATCTAAAACGACATCGGCAAAGGAGCGCTGATTCAGCTCCATCAAAAACTTGAAGGCATTGCCACCGGCCCCACAGCTAAAGCAGTAGTAAAACTGTTTGGCAGGACTAACACTAAAGCTAGGAGACTTGTCATCGTGAAACGGACAAAGGCCGACAAAGTCCTTGCCCTGCTTTTTAAGCACAACCTGTTCGGAGACAATATCAACAATATCGGCCCGCTGACGGACATCATCAATAGTGTCAGGGTGAATACGAGGGCTGCCCATGGCAATCTCTAACAGCGACAATGAACCAACTAAAACAAGTGCATCATGATTAATGCGCTATCATGATGCACAAAATTAATGCGCCATAATGATGCACAGATCTCATGCCCATTAAGTGACGTCCATTAAGTAACGCCTATGCAAGTGACGTCTATGCAAGTGACGTTCATGCAAGTGACGTTCATGCAAGTGACGTTCATGCAAGTGACGCACAGCTATTGTAGAGCCTATCTTGCGCTATTTCAGTAAATTTGTTCTGTTGGCCACTAGGATTGGTGCACCTCACGGCGTAATCTGTTGCAACAACGCTAAATGTGCGTATCGTGAGGTGCCTATTTTGATGCCCTGTTCATCTGGTTTCAGTCTATTCATCGGGATCGTCATCATCATCTACGCGACCGGGAAGGGAGAGCATCGTTTCTTCAACTGCCCGCGCCGCTGCTAAGATATCGCGTTCAGCGCCACCGAGATAAAGCCGACCAAAACTCCCGATTGCTGAGATCTGCAAAATATTAATAAACGCTGACTTTTCGGCTTCGTTAGCAGCATAGGCGGCGTAGGCGGCAGGCTGACACTCCATCACATAGAGCGTTTGTCCGGCCAGAATCATTTGGCCCCGGCGAGTGCGGTTGATGAGCTGCACATGATGGGGATCAAGATTGCGAATCACCTGACTAGACATCAGCTCTGGCTTCAGTGAATCACGGACGCTCATCCCCAAATAGCCTAAAATGGCTCGACCAGCCGCTTTCACTTCGCCCTGGCTGCCATGGATCTCTAGCACACCGTACAGTCGCTCTACCACTTGCACGCCCGGTCGAACAACGGCTGATTTGATGGCGACGTCGGTAATACGGTTGATTTCGATACCGGGGGAAACTTCAATCCAAAGAGAGGCATCTCCAGGAAGGGGCAAAAAGCCAATAGACACCGTGCCAATATAGGCCGCGTGCTGAGGTTGAAGATTGTCTAAATAAACGTAGCTGCGAAGTTCTACACCCAAGGGTTTTGCCGAGAAAAATATCTTTACTAATTTTTAGGTTGTCTTAATAGTATGGGTTCGTAGAGGCGTTTGTACGTAATTGTTAGAAGAACCTTGGGAGCCTAAGTAAATTCACGCGGTGATTTTGGTCAATTGTGAATTTCATGTGAAGCCAATCGAGGCTCTATAAAGCATATTTGAAGGGTCTCTGTAAGACATTGGGCTCAACCCGGTCAAAAAGTGGTTGTATACCTTGATATAAGATGTGTTGAGAATTTTCTTAAACTCTTCTTTAGATGTAATTAGCAATACCTGAAAAATTGGCTACTTCTACGCTCACAAGATTTTGGATTCATCCGGAACAATAGAGTCAACTTCCTGATTTTTGTTCACGTTATCAGTAGCTATTAGTCGCTCTCTACCATGCGCTTATATTCGACAGAGACCTCTACATTCATCACCAATCCTCAGCCTGACAAGCCGAAAAATGTTGTGTTGCAATCGGGTACTCCCAACAGCCAGACCAGCGCACCGGATCGCAATGTTATGTGTCTTGTCTATCCGGATGGCAGTATCACCACTGTAATTCCCCAGCCGAATCACGCTTAAAACATCACGACAACATCTGTCACTTTGCTGAGGAGTGCTCTGCTACAAGGCTTGTGACAAATATGAACATCTTCAATGAATATCTTTAAGATGCCGACAGGTACAGCTCGACGCCTTCAAAACATCGGTAAAGTCGGCATTGGGCATCTGACGGGGGTATTTTTATCACAGGGCTGTGCAGTGTGCGATCGCCCAACATCCCAGACATTTTGCCAAGACTGTCAGCGCCAACTGCCCTCATGTACCGATCGCTTATTAGCTGACGACTGGCAGCCCTCAGCAGCAACAGCTTTATCTGCAGGCCATTTATCTGCAGACCATTTATCTACCGGCCATTTATCTACCGGCCATTTATCTACCGGCCATTTATCTACCGGCCATGCAGTGATAGACCCTGCGCCTATCAAGCGTTCATGGGCAGAACCTCGCGGTGAAACTTTAGAATGTCAGACCTTAAACGCTAAGCCTTTAGCAGTCGGGGCATCGGGCCTGTATGAAGGGACCCTCAAGCGAGCGATTTTAGCACTCAAGTATCGCGATCGCCCGGATGTGGCTCAGCCTTTGGGTATGGCCTTGGCTCAACAGTGGCTCAAGAGCACCGCAACTTTGACCGTGGCCCATCCGATCAAAGCACCGCTGTACGCGGTTCCCATTCCTCTGCACGACAGTCGTTACCGGCAGCGAGGATACAATCAAGCTGAACTGATTGCCCAAGCTTTTTGCCGCATCAGCGGCTTACCGCTATTGGCCCACGGGCTCAATCGAATCCAGCAAACCTTGCCTCAGCATCAGTTGAATTTGGCGGCCCGCCAGCAAAACCTGAGTCAAGCCTTTGAGGTCGGCCCAGCGCTCAGTCACAAAATGCGTCAGGCTCGCCAGGGGGCGACAGGCTCCGGCAGTTGTTCTAGTCGATGACATCTATACGACGGGAACCACAGCGCAGAGCGCGAGGGTCACCTTACAGGCAGCGGGTATACCCGTCGTGGGCATCTTGGTGCTCGCTAGGGCGTTTATTCAACAGCCGATTGGGTCGGAAAAATAGGCTGTTCGAGGGCAGCAAAGGTCACTTGAGCATCTAGGCCCGTGATTTGCGAAAATTGACGGGGGGTCAGGCTAATTTGGTAAAGCAGGGATACGGAGGGTTCACCGTCTGAGGTATCGACCGCTGCTTGCCACTTTTTGAGGCGACTGTGGGCAGCGCGCAAAAAGGTTATGCCCTTTTGCATGGGAATGGTCAGCCAATTTTTGGCTAGGGTTTCGACTAGGGCTAGCTCGATCAATCCGTGGGGATATTGACTTAAAAGCTCGTTAACGTAGGCGCTGAAGGCATCGGCATCGGCATCGGCATCGATGTCATCGCCCATGAGGCTATAGCTATCAATGATGTGTTTCACGCGCTGATAGTTGATGCGCTGCTGTATTTCCATAGTTTTTCAGCTTGAAACACCGTTTGGTGCTGTGGCAACATACCTCCTTTCAGTTTGAATCTTATACTTTTTAGGGAAAAGAATTGAGGTTTCTTTATATAGCGCAAACTTCGTGAAGTGCGGCTAAGTTTTTTTGAAACTTAAGGATTGATTGGCAGGGGTAAGGAGCCTCTTAAAAATTTAGATACTATGGATGCTACTTTACTGCTGCGTCGCTGTCAGTTGGTGAATGGTGAGGGGTTGGTGGATATTGCGATCGCGGATCATCGCATTGTGGCGATCGCGCCCAACTTGCCAGTGACGGCGACGACTGAGTTGGCGATTGACGGGCGATTGGTGAGTGCCCCTTTTGTCGAATCGCACATTCATTTAGACTCGGCGCTGACGGCGGGAGAGCCCCGGTGGAATCAGAGCGGGACGTTGTTTGAAGGTATTGAGATTTGGCGCGATCGCAAAGCTAGTCTCACCGTTGAAGATGTCAAGCAACGGGCCATTCAGGCGCTAAAACAGCAGGCGAGTCAGGGGGTGTTGTTTGTGCGCAGCCATGCGGATGTCAGTGAGGCCAAGCTCAGCGCTTTAAAGGGACTGCTAGAGGTACGAGAGGCGGTCAAAGACTGGCTGACGCTACAGGTGGTGGCCTTTCCGCAAGATGGACTGTATGGCCGCAAAAACAACGAGGCGCTCATGGAGGAGGCGCTGAAGCTAGGCGCTGATGTAGTCGGTGGGATTCCCCACTATGAGATGACGCGGGAGGATGGGGTGCGCTCGGTACATCGGATATTTGAGCTGGCCCAGCAGTATGACCGACTGATAGATGTGCATTGCGATGAAATCGATGATCCGCAGTCTAGATTTTTAGAGGTGATGGCAGCCTGCGCCATTCGCAGCGGCATGAAACGTCGGGTAACCGCTAGCCATACGACCGCCTTTGCCTCCTATGACAATGCCTATGCCCTGAAGCTGATGGGGCTATTGCGGCGATCGCGCCTTAACTTCATCGCCAATCCGCTCATTAACATCACCCTCCAGGGGCGCACAGACACCTATCCAAAACGGCGGGGGGTGACGCGAGTCAAGGAACTTTGGCAAAACGGGCTGAATGTGAGTTTAGGCAACGACTGCATCCAGGATCCTTGGTATAGCCTGGGTACGGGCAATTTGCTAGCAGTGGCTGATATGGCGGTGCATGTGTGCCAGATGACAGGCACAGCAGAAATTGACGCCTGCTTTGAGATGGTGACCCAAGGGGGGGCACGAACCTTGAATGTAGAGAGTGACTACGGTATTGAGGTAGGAAAACCAGCGAATCTCATCGTATTGGCGGCCCACAACCCCTATGAAGCCATTTTGCAGCGGGCGACAGTGACTACGGTGATTTCACAGGGGCGCATATTAGTAGAGACAACGCCCCCTCAAATAACATGGCATGGGTAGTGAGCATCCAGAACAGGCCAGACAGGGCCAGACAGGGCCAGACCAGGGGGGCTCAGCAGAGACCTGGCGTAGTGGTCTATTATGAAGAAATGTTTTTGGGGGTTTTTGCGTAGGGTTGGAGCCTGCCTGAATCTTCACAACACAGCGATCTTCTGAAATCTGCCCCCATGCCTTCACCCAAAAAGAAATCGACTCAGGACAACACTACAGACAAACAGAAAACCAAAAAGACGGCAGACTCTGCCAAGCAGGCTACTGATAAAACGGTCTCAAAGACTAAAGCGGCCTCAAAGACTAAAACGGACTCAAAGACGGTTTCGACACAGACAACTTCTGCCAAGACGGTTGCAGACAAGACGGCTTCAGACAAGACGGCTTCAGAAAAAACAGATCAGGCGAAAGCGGCGGCGAATGGCAATGGGAGTCAACCTGTTGACCTTTCAGACACTAAAAATTTGATCCGAATTAGGGGTGCTAGACAGCACAACTTAAAAAATATCAACCTGGATTTACCACGAGACAAGATGATTGTCTTTACGGGAGTATCGGGCTCAGGAAAGTCGTCGCTGGCGTTTGACACGATTTTTGCCGAAGGGCAGCGGCGTTATGTGGAGTCGCTGAGCGCTTACGCCCGTCAGTTTTTGGGGCAGGTGGATAAACCTGATGTGGATGCCATTGAGGGCTTGAGTCCGGCGATTTCGATCGATCAAAAGTCTACCTCCCATAACCCGCGTTCTACGGTAGGAACGGTGACGGAGATTTATGACTATTTCCGTTTGCTGTATGGGCGCGCAGGCCAACCCCACTGCCCGCAGTGCGATCGCTCTATTGCCCCCCAAAGCATTGATCAAATGGTAGATCAGGTGATGGAACTGCCGGATAAAACGCGGTTTCAGATTTTGGCACCCGTGGTTCGAGGAAAAAAGGGAACGCATCAAAAGCTACTGTCGGGGTTAGCGGCTGAAGGATTTGTGCGGGTAAGAATCAATGGTGAGGCCCGTGAGCTAGGCGACAACATTGAGCTAGATAAAAACAAAACCCACGACATTGAAGTGGTGGTGGACCGTCTGGTCAAAAAAGGAGATTTGCAAGAGCGGTTAGTCGATTCGCTTTCGACGGCGCTGAAACGCTCGGATGGGATTGCCATTATTGATGTGTTGCCGATGCGACAGGAAGCGGCTGCAACAGATGCAGACACCAATTTGGAACAGGCCCTAGCAGCATCGCCAGATGAGATTATTTTTTCGGAGCATTTTGCTTGTCCGGAGCATGGGGCGGTGATGGATGAGCTATCGCCGCGTTTATTTTCGTTTAATTCGCCCTACGGGGCTTGCCCGGACTGTCATGGGTTGGGCAGCTTGCAGCGGTTTTCGGCAGATTTGGTGGTGCCTGATCCGACTTCGCCGGTGTATGCGGCGATCGCACCTTGGTCAGAAAAAGACAACACCTACTATTTCTCTTTGCTGTATAGCGTTGGTCAAGCCTTTGGCTTTGAGCTGCAGTCGCAATGGCAGAGCCTAAGTGAAGAACAACAGAATATTATTTTGCATGGCTCGAATGAAAAAATTTATATTGAAACAGATTCTCGCTACGGCACTCAAAAGGGCTATAACCGCCGCTATGAGGGCGTATTGCCGATGTTGCAACGGCAGTATAATGAATCTTCTTCAGATGCCTATAAGCAAAAGTTAGAGAAGTATTTAATCGATCAACCCTGTGAGACTTGCCAGGGGGCAAAGCTGAAGCCAGAATCTTTAGCGGTGCGCATTGGGCCTTACAACATTAAAGAGTTCACCAGTGTTTCGATTCGAGAATGCCGCGATCGCGTTTATGAGCTAGTCGGTGAAAATGGCGAATCACCTAAACTCAGCGATCGGCAAATGGCCATTGGGGAACTGGTGCTCAAAGAGATTAAAGCGCGCCTCACCTTTTTACTCGATGTGGGGCTAGATTATCTCACCTTAGATAGAACAGCACGCACCTTGTCGGGTGGTGAAGCCCAGCGCATTCGCCTAGCCACCCAAATCGGCGCAGGCTTGAGCGGCGTACTGTATGTGCTAGATGAACCGAGCATTGGCCTGCACCAACGGGACAACGATCGCCTGCTCAAAACCCTCAAGCGGCTCAAAGGCTTGGGCAACACCTTAGTGGTCGTCGAGCACGATGAAGACACCATGCGCGCCGCAGACTACATTGTCGATATTGGCCCAGGCGCGGGCATTCACGGCGGCAATATTGTTGCCCAAGGGCAGCTAGCCGATATTTTAGCCTCAGAAGCATCGCTGACAGGAGCGTATTTATCGGGTCGTCAAAAGATTGAAACACCCGCTGAGCGGCGAGCAGGCAACAACCGCAGTATTCAAATTCGCAATGCCCACCGCAACAACTTACAAAACATTGACGTAGATATTCCCCTGGGCAAGTTTGTCTGCATTACCGGCGTTTCTGGCTCCGGCAAATCCACCTTAATCAACGATTTGCTCTATCCAGCGATTCGTCACTTTTTTGGCAGCAAAATCCCTGAGCCCAAGGAAATGGAGCCAATCCAAGGGCTCAAAGCACTGGATAAAGCGATTGTGATTGACCAATCACCGATTGGCCGCACGCCGCGCTCTAATCCGGCGACCTACACCGGCATTTTTGATGTGGTGCGCGATTTGTACACTGAGACAATTGAGGCAAAAGCGCGGGGCTACAAGCGGGGACAGTTTTCCTTCAATGTAAAAGGCGGACGCTGTGAAGCCTGCGGCGGACAAGGGGTGAATGTGATTGAAATGAACTTTTTGCCGGATGTGTATGTGGAGTGTGAGGTGTGCAAGGGCGCACGCTACAACCGCGAGACACTGCAGGTGAAGTATAAAGGAAAGAACATTTCGGATGTGCTGCAAACCACCGCAGAAGAAGGGCTGAAGTTTTTTGAGAATATTCCGAAGGCGGCAAGCCGACTACAGACCATGGTGGATGTGGGCTTGGGCTATGTGCACTTGGGCCAGACTGCGCCGACGCTATCGGGGGGAGAGGCGCAGCGGATGAAGCTGGCCAGTGAGCTGGCACGGCGCTCTACCGGGAAGACGCTGTACTTGATTGATGAACCGACCACCGGGCTCTCTTTTTATGATGTGCACAAGCTTTTGGATGTGGTGCAGCGCCTCGTGGATAGGGGCAACTCGGTGATTATGATCGAGCACAATTTGGATATGATTCGCTGCTGTGACTGGGTGATTGATTTGGGGCCAGAAGGGGGCGATCGCGGCGGTAAAATCATTGCCCAAGGCACACCTGAGACGGTCGCTGAGGTAGCAAGCTCCTATACCGGCAAGTATCTTAAGCAGGTGCTGAAGCAGCATCCCCCTCAAGCACGCCCCTCTCAATAGTTCCATAGGATAGGCTCCATAGGATAGGCTCCATATCCTATGGAGCCAACCGTCCGTGTGCCTTGACGATAGCTGCTGTCGAGTGAGTTAGGAGACAATAGTCATTCTCCTCAGGAATGCTCACCAAGACAAGGAATGCTCACCAAGGCACAACCCGCTATCCTAGGTCGGCAAGCACCTGCTTCAACGCCGCCAAACACTTATCCACATTTTCGGGGGTAGCGTTGTAACCCATTAGGCCCACTCGCCAAACCTTGCCCGCCAAGTCACCCAAACCGCCGCCGATCTCCATATTGTGCTGATCAATGAGCTGGTTAGTCACGGCCTTACCATCGACGCCGTCAGGAATGCGAACCGTGGTCAGCGTATGCAGGCGGTACTCGCGCGGCACATGACATTCTAGGCCCATGTCTTCGAGCCCCGCATACAGCCGCTCAGCAGCATTTTGATGGCGCTGCCAACGGGCTGCTAAGCCTTCTTCGGCCAATAGTCGCAACGCCTCGCGGATGGCGTAGGTCATATTCACTGGCGCGGTGTGATGGTAGGTGCGGCCTTTGCCCCAATAATTGCTGAGCAAGGACATGTCCAGATACCAGTTGGCGACGTTGCTTTTGCGGTTGTTGAGTTTGGCTAGGGCGCGATCGCTCATGGTAAATGGCGAACTTCCTGGCGGACAGCTCAGCCCCTTTTGGCTACAGCTATAGGCCAAATCCACCCCCCACTGATCTAAAAACAGCGGCACCCCACCCAAACTGGTCACCGTATCTAAGATCAACAGGCAGTCGTACTCCCGGCACAGATCGCCAATGCCCGCCATCGGCTGACATACACCGGTAGAGGTTTCTGCATGAACCATTGCCATCACCGCTGGCCGATGGGTGGCTAAGGCGGTGCGAATTTCGGCAGTGGTAAACACCTCGCCCCAAGGCCGATGAAGAGTGCTCACCTCAGCGCCATAGCGAGTGGCCATATCCACCAAACGATGGCCAAAATAGCCATTGACGCACACCAGCACTTTGTCGTTGGGCTCTATGGTGTTTGCCAAAGTCGCTTCCATCGCCGCCGACCCCGTACCACTCACCGGCAGCGTCAGGTGATTGTCAGTTTGCCATGCGTAGCGCATTAGTTCTTGGACTTCATCCATCAGCGCCAGATAGGCTTTGTCGAGGTGGCCGATGGGCTGACGATCCATCGCTGCGAGTACGGCTGGATCAGCATTGGAAGGGCCGGGGCCGAGCAGAAGCCGAGCAGGAATATCTAGCTGGTTGAGCGCCTTGAGGTGGCTATTGTCAATGGCCGGGGAGTTGACAGAAAGGGTAGTAGTCATAGAACGCAGACTCTATTTATGCAGAATGGATATACAAAACGTTACGAATGGCCTTGGCTAAGTTGGCTTTCGTATAACAGCCTACCGTTTTAGAGGTTGCCTTCATAGGGGTACAGGGTCGCTGGCAATCACTCGTGGGCAAATGGCGTCACGGCATACTTGGGGGTAAGTCGTTCTTAGGGTAAGGTGATTTATCGTCATTTAGGATTGGGGCCTACCATAGGCGTATGGTTACGTTAGAAGCACTGCAAGATGATATCTATCGGGGGGTGAATCAGTCGTATGTGTGCGATCGCTCCATTGAGCTATACAAAACACCCGCTTGTCAGGGGCTAGTGACCCAAGCTGACATTGGCCACTCGCTGCACGTCCTCGAAATTGCCAAAAATCAAAGCGCCATTCGGGTACGCATTTGCAAAGACGATTACTTAGGCTGGATTGCAGCGGAGCGCATTCACGATTTGACCTTGGCTGATAGCGCTTATCAAGCGCCTACCCTGAGCGCCGCAGAGATTCAGTCGCGACTGCCCCAGGTCATTGCGTTTGCCCAAGCGGCGATGGCCGTTCCCAATACATACCTTTGGGGGGGGACAACAGCGCCCAATTATGACTGCTCCGGCTTAGTGCAGTCAGCCTTTATGTCAGCAGGCATTCAGTTGCCGCGCGACTCCTACCAGCAGGAAGATTTTACCCAACGCATTACCCGCGCAGAGCTGCAGCCGGGAGATTTGATTTTTTTTGGCACCCCAGAGCGCACCACCCATGTAGCGCTGTATATCGGGAAGGGCAACTATATCCACAGTTCGGGTCAGGACACAGGCCGCAACGGCATTGGCATAGATTCTATTGATGATCTCAGTGAGCCGGTGAGTGCGAGCTACCATGCACTGCTGCGCTGCTTTGGCCGAGTCGTGGAAAGCTATCAGCCAACCGGACGTTGTTAGGTGCGCTGTTAGGTGCGCTGTTAGGTGCGCTGTTGGGTGCCGGTGAAAAAGTCAGGGAGCCAGTTGCGAAGGGTTTCCCATACTTGGGTGGGGCCAATGCCAAAGGCGAGCCAGAGCCCGATCAGGAAAAGCGCAACGAGGAAGGCGGTTTTGAGGGTGGTTTTGACGACGTTGAGCAGCCAGAAAAATACAAGGGCGGCGATCGCGATCGCGCCAATGGTCAATGCGAGTTCCATAATTTACATCCGTAGCGTGCTGGTTAGTTGCGGATTATGCCAAGGCGCTGCTCAGTAATCGCCGTTCGGGCCCAGCGATCGACCGCCAAAATGTCTTCTAGATTCGGGGTAGCGTTGAAATCGCTGCGGTGCGATCGCACACCTTTTCAATCATCTGGGAGATCTCTAAATAATGAATTTTCTCTTCTAAAAACAGCGCTACGGCCTGCTCATTGGCCGCATTGAGCACCGCCGTCATCGTGCCCCCAGCGCGGCCCGCCGCATAGGCCAAATCCATACAGGGGTACTTGTCATGATCCGGCTGACGAAACGTCAGATCACCCGATTTCACCAAATCCAACGGCTGCCAATCGGTATAGATGCGCTCTGGCCAAGAGAGCGCGTAGAGCAGCGGCAGCCGCATATCCGGCCAGCCTAACTGCGCCAGCATGGACGTATCTTGCAGTTCAATCAGCGAGTGAATAATGCTCTGGGGATGAATCACGATATCAATCTGGTCGTAGTCCACACCAAAGAGATAATGATGCTTCAATCACCTCTAGCCCTTTGTTCATCAGCGTGGCCGAATCTACCGTGATTTTGCGCCCCATTGACCAGTTAGGATGCTTAATCGCATCAGCCATTGTCACCTGCGGTAAATCTGCCACCGGCCAGTCACGAAAAGCACCGCCCGAAGCGGTGAGCAAAATTCTTCTGAGCCCATTTTCTGGCACCCCTTGCAAGCACTGAAAAATAGCAGAATGCTCAGAGTCAGCGGGCAATAGCTTGACGCCGTGTTTTTTGGCGAGGGGCAAAACCACCGGCCCACCTGCAATCAAGGTTTCTTTATTGGCTAGGGCAATATCTTTACCCGCTTCAATTGCGGCTAAGGTTGGCAACAGTCCCGCACAGCCCACAATCCCTGTGACCACCGCTTCTGCATCGCCATAGCGAGCCACTTCGACAACCCCTTCTTCTCCGGCTAAGACGATTGGCTGGGGGTCAAGGGTGGCGATCGCAGCTTTTAACGCATTGATCTTGCTGCGATCGCAAATCGCCACAATCTCTGGCTTAAACTGCATCACCTGCTGAGCGAGCAGGGTCACATTACGCCCAGCCGCAATCCCCACCAACCGGAACTTATCGGGATGGTGCTCGACAATATCTAGCGTTTGGGTACCGATAGAGCCGGTCGAGCCGAGCAAAGTTATGGCTTTCACAGGAAGATACCATCTGTAATGTTTTCTGTCTCATCACTATAGATTCTTAGCGGCGGTGAAACCAAATGGATCAACTCTGCTGAATCAACTCTGCTGAATCAACTCTGCTGAATCAACTCTGCTGCCAGCCATTGCTATAGCAAAGTAAGGATGTATTCTGACTTTGCATATCGAGCTGCCTGTTGTCCGATAACGGCTTAAGCCAATCAGACTGTCCTCAGCAACTCGACAGATGCAACCGATGTCTATCAAATATCAACCGAAGCGTCATAATGAAGGCAACGTCACGACGCTTTGGAGCCATCCGTTTCTATGGATGCATTCGCACCGTTTCCCCCAACCTGGACAAAAGATGCCGTACATGCACAGCCTTTTTGCTGTCCGGCCTGCGGAGAAGGTAGCCGCGAAGCCAAACAGGTGTGGCTCAATCGCCGTGCACCTGTGTTTACGGAAAACCGCAAGCGGAAGTGGCAAGAATTTTATCAATGTGAGTGCAATCAGGTGTGGTGGGGCTGGAGTTCGGATCGGCCACCGCTAGACTTGAGTAAAAAGTCAGATGAGCAGAAAAAGCTACCTGAAAATTAGGGTCCAAAATAATAGGGTTCAAAATAATAGGATCCAAAATAAACTTAGGGCTCAAACTTAAGGCTGGTCAGTCGGTCGAGACATTCGCTCGGAGCAGTCGGTCAGGCCATGCGGTTGGCACATGTGGTCTGCATTCAACAGCAGCGGCAGGCAAAAATTAAAGGATAAGCAATGGTTAAACCAGCAGATGTCGTAGTGTTGGGCAGTCTCAATATGGATCTGGTGGCCCAAGTCGATCGCTTACCCCAGCCCGGTGAAACCTTAACTGGCAGAAGCTTTGCAACAGTGCCGGGGGGGAAAGGGGCAAATCAGGCGGTCGCGGCGGCGCGGTTAGGCGTAAGCTGTGCGATCGCTGGTCGCATCGGCCAAGATGCTTTTGGCAGTGCCCTACGCACCCAGCTCATGAGCGAGCAGATTGATGTCAGCGCGCTGCATCGGAGCGCCCAACACCCTTCCGGCACAGCGCTGATCGCAGTGTCTCCCATGAATAATCAAATTATCGTCATTCCAGGGGCCAATGGCGCGGTAGATGAAGACGATTTGGCACGGCTAACGCCTTACTTTGCCAAGGCCAAGGTGCTGCTGCTCCAGTTTGAAATTCCCTTGCCCCTCGTGGAGAAGGCGGCTGCGATCGCCCATCAGGCCGGACTCATCGTCATCGTCGATCCGGCCCCCGTACCCAGTTTGCCCGAACAGGCATTAGCGCCAGATTTTTGTGAATATATTTCGATCCTGACGCCAAATCAGACGGAGGCCGAAAGGTTAACCGGCATGGCAATAGTGGATGAAAAAAGTGCGATCGCTACTGCAGAAAGGCTGCAACGCCAAGGTATCGAAGTAGTCATTGTTAAGTTAGGCGATCGCGGCATCGTGTGTGCCACCGCAACCGATAGCTTTGCCGTTCCAGCCTTTCCGGTACAGGCCATAGATACCGTCGCGGCTGGTGATGCATTTAATGGCGGGTTAGCAGCAGCGCTGTGTCAATCAGCGCTCGGGCCATCAGCGCTCGGGCCATCAGCAAGTAAACCATCAGATACAGCTTTACCCCAAACGCGACTCAACCCAAAGCTCAACCCACAGCTCAGCCAAAAGCTCAGCCAAAAGCTCAATCATCGGGCTGTACTCGAACCTGCCATTCGCTACGCCAATGCTGTCGCGGCCCTAGCAGTCACCCAATCCGGTGCCCAGGCAGCCATGCCCAAGGCCGAGCAAGTAGCCGCATTTTTACGCGATCGTGGCCATGACACTTGGGCAACCCCTCAACGATCTTAAAAGGCCGTTACAGCAAACAAACGGCTTAGCGAGACTCTATCGCTTTGGTCGCTTGGCTGAGGTACAGCACGCTGGCTGAAGCCTCTACGGGACAACAGGCCAAGCGACGCGCTTGTGCCCGTTGGCGTAAGCCTTGCCGTCGGCGTTATGCATCTGGGTAACGCTATACTCAGCGCAGACCGACACCATTGGCAACCAGCCAGATCGCCTAACTAGCCGCTACAGCCTCCTTTTCAATTTTCTCTTCTGCATCTTTAGGAACCACCCGGCCTTCATCTTCAAAACCTTTGATTTCGTTGAAATTGAGGTAACGGTACAGTTCATCGGCAAACGGATC
Organism: Phormidesmis sp. RL_2_1; assembly: GCA_012033015.1. Classification (GTDB taxonomy): domain Bacteria; phylum Cyanobacteriota; class Cyanobacteriia; order Phormidesmidales; family Phormidesmidaceae; genus Phormidesmis. The sequence continues at coordinate 25,413 of JAAUPS010000012.1, read as the reverse complement.
GATTTTACTAGCGACCACCGCCAAGTACTCTTCCATTGACGGAATGCGGCCCAGCAAAGCGCAAGCAGCAGCAAGTTCAGCCGAGCCCAAGTACACCTGAGCGCCCTTGCCCATGCGGTTGTTGAAGTTGCGTGTAGATGTCGAGAAGACGGTGACACCATCTTCGACGCGGGCTTGGTTGCCCATACAAAGTGAACAACCGGGCATTTCGGTACGCGCACCAGCCGCAGCAAAGGTGCCGTAGTAGCCTTCGGCGCGAAGCTGTTGTTCATCCATACGAGTAGGCGGACAAATCCACAGGCGGCCTTTGACAACCCCTTCGTTTTCCAGCACCTTAGCAGCGGCACGGTAGTGGCCAATGTTGGTCATACAAGAGCCAATAAAGACTTCATCAATTTTGTCGCCAACAACTTCTGAAAGCGTTTTGACATTATCAGGATCATTGGGAGCAGCAACAATCGGTTCGGTGAGTTCATTGAGATCAATGTCAATGATTTCAGCGTATTCGGCGTCGGCATCGGCGCTCATCAACACAGGATTAGCCAGCCAAGCTTCCATCTCGGCAATGCGTCGCGCCAGGGTACGCTCGTCGTGATAGCCCCGAGCGATCATGTTTTTGAGTAAAGAGACATTGGAGCGCAAATATTCAGCCATCGTCGCTTCACTGAGCTTGATGGTGCAGCCCGCGCAGGAGCGCTCGGCAGAAGCATCGGTGAGTTCAAAAGCTTGTTCTAGTTTGAGATCAGGCAAGCCTTCCATTTCTAAAATGCGGCCTGAGAAAACATTCTTTTTGTTCTCTTTGGCGACAGTGAGCAGACCTTTTTGAATGGCGACATAAGGAATGGCATTCACCACATCTCGAAGGGTGATACCCGGTTGGAGTTCGCCTTTAAAGCGCACTAGAACAGATTCAGGCATGTCTAAGGGCATGGCTCCAATGGCAGCGGCAAAGGCGACCAGCCCGGAGCCAGCAGGGAAAGAAATCCCTAAGGGGAATCGAGTGTGGGAGTCACCGCCTGTGCCAACGGTATCGGGCAATAGCATCCGGTTGAGCCAAGAGTGGATGATGCCATCACCAGGTTTGAGGGCGACGCCACCGCGGGAGGCAAAGAAATCGGGCAGGGTGGCATGGGTAACCACGTCTACGGGTTTGGGGTAAGCGGCGGTGTGGCAGAAGGTTTGGAGCACTAGGCCCGCACTAAAACCCAGACAGGCGAGTTCTTTCATTTCATCGCGGGTCATGGGGCCAGTCGTATCTTGGGAGCCCACGGTGGTCATTAGTGGTTCGCAGGAGGTCCCTGGGCGCACGCCAGGGAGGCCGCAGGCTTTGCCAACCATTTTTTGGGCGAGGGTATAACCTTTGCCCGTATCAGCAGGGACGCTAGGACGAACAAAAATATCTGCAGGGTCAAGGCCCAAGGCAAGGCGAGTCTTATCGGTGAGGGAGCGACCAATAATCAGGGGAATGCGACCGCCTGCGCGGACTTCGTCCAGGATGGTTTCGGGGGTCAGCGCAAAGGTGGAGATGACTTCGCCTGCTGCGTTGGCAATCTCTCCTTTGTAGGGATAAATGGTGATCACATCGCCTGTGTGCATCTGGGTCACATCGCATTCTATGGGCAGTGCACCAGAGTCTTCAGCAGTATTGAAGAAAATAGGCGCAATCTTACCGCCAAGGATGACGCCGCCCGTGCGTTTATTGGGGACAAAGGGAATATCTGAACCGATGTGCCAAATCACAGAGTTCATGGCGGATTTGCGGGAGGAGCCGGTGCCGACCACATCTCCGACATAGGCAATAGGATGGCCTTTTTCTTTGAGCTGAGCGAGGGTCTCCAGCGGTTTTTCCATGGTGGATTCCAACATCACCTGGGCGTGGAGGGGGATGTCGGGGCGGGTCGTGGCGTGGGGCGCAGGGGAGAGATCGTCAGTATTGGTTTCACCGGGAACCTTGAAAACCGTCACAGTGATGGCTTTAGGAACGTCTGGCTTGCTTGTAAACCATTCTGCAGCGGCCCAAGCTTCGATGACTTGCTGGGCGTAGGGGTTGGTTTGAGAAAGCGCCATGACGTCGTTAAAAGCGTCGTAAACCAGCAGTGTTTTTTTGAGGGCATCTGCGGCGAGCTGGGCAATTTCAGTGCGGTTGTCTTTTAGCAGAGCAATTAAAGCTGCGACGTTGTAGCCGCCCATCATGGTGCCGAGGAGTTCGACGGCTTTTTTGGGCGATAGCAGCGGGCTGGTCGCTTCACCTTGGGCGATAGCCGTGAGGAAAGAAGCTTTGACATAGGAGGCCGGATCAACGCCGGGGGGAATGCGATCGCACAGTAAAGTCAACAAAAATTCTGCTTCTTCGGCAGGTGGGCTTTTGAGCAAATCACAAAGCGCTGCCGTTTGCTCTGCATCTAGTGGCAGAGGCGGCACATTCAAAGCAGCGCGTTCTTCGACATGTTTGCGATAAGACTCAAGCATTAGGGACACTCACTCACTACTCTAGACAGTGGAATATATTATCTGGACGTTATCTGGATGAAATAAAAATTGCTTTACAGAAAATTGTTTTACAGATCTTCAGTTACCCAGTCTACCGAATTTACGGATTTTGCCGGTATAGATGCCAACCAAACGTTAAGAGAATCAAAGTTACGGAGCAGTGTTAATTCTGCCTACCCTTTTGGGTTCTCTTAGCCCATCCTCTGAAAATAACGACAATTTTTGATATGTCCTCACCTGATTTAAAGAGGATGCGCCTATATCTCCATTTAGTGCCGGTGTTTGGTATCGTGCCATCGCTTTGGACGCTGTACGGAGAAAGGCCCCATCAAAGGCTCCCAACCGGAAAGGCAGTGACAGACCCTGTAGAACTAAAGGTTGCTAGACAAGCAACGGTAGGACAAGACCTCAACGAAGCAGCTCAAATTCAAGCCGCCAGTCGGCTATCGGTGCTGATCGGCTTGAGTTGTCTGAGTGCGATCGCGCTACTAGAAGCCGGTGCCAGCACTCAAGCCTCACCAGCAGGCAGTTTACGCTTTTTACTCACCAGTAGTTTCGTCGGCTCTGGCTACTTCCTACTCAACCTCATCCTCATGTTCCGCGTAGCCAAAGGTCAATCCATTCGCCTTCCCGGCGTCAGCTCACTCAGCCGCCGGTTGCCCTAGTTCTGCCACCCAATCTGTTGGGCTCACGGTGATCCAGCCCCTACAGACCAGACAAGCTGACACACTCTTTATCAAGAATGCGCCCAACATCTGCTAAAACAAGATGAATCAACGTCACAAAACGACCGCTAATCGCATCTCACCTGTCCCCCCAAAGCAGCCCCTGCAAGAAAAAAAGCCGCCCAAATCGCCTTTGTCTCCTATGACTTATCAAAAAAAGCCTCGATTGCCCAGATGGGTCGGCGTGAGTATTTTACTCGCTGGCGTTGCCAGCGTATCGGCTGTAGCAGGGGCATTCTTAGCCGTATCGTTGGGCAGTACGCCCCTCTTGCAAAGCGAGCTTTCTCCAGAAGACGCGGCTGTTTTCAGCCAAGATGAAATTGCTACCGCCAACAGTTTGCAGTTGCCCCGCCTGACTCGACCTGTAAATGTGCTGCTGCTCGGCGTCAAGGTCCTCAGCTCAGACGTGGAGGACTACGAAACCATTGATAGAGAAGGTTACGACGCCCTAGTCAACTCCTTTGAGGGCCTTTCCGACACCATGCTGATGATGCGGTTTGCCCCCCGCAGCGAGCGCATTGCCGTGATGTCCATTCCGCGCGACACCCGCACCAATGTCAATGGCGTAGTGACCAAAATTAACGAGGCCAATCGCGAAGGTGGCCCAGCGCTAACGGCCCAAGCAGTCAGTGAACTGATGAATGGCGTAGCCGTAGATCGCTACGTGCGCATCAACGTTCAAGGGGTAGAAAAGCTAATTGACGCGATTGGTGGCGTTGAAGTGAATGTGCCCAAAGATATGAAATATCAGGACGATAGTCAGCATCTGTACATCAACCTAAAAGCAGGTGAACAGCGCTTGAACGGCGATCAGGCCATGCAGTTTTTGCGCTTTCGCTACGACGAAAATGGCGATATTGGCCGAGTCCAGCGGCAGCAAATACTGATGCGAGCATTGGTCGAACAAGCGCTCAATCCGGCAACCATTGCTCGACTGCCGAAAATTTTGTCAGTGATCCAATCTAACGTAGACACCAATCTTTCAGTCGAGGAACTAGTAGCACTAGTGGGTTATGGGGCTCAAGCTAAGCGCTCTGATGTGCAAATGCTGATGCTCCCTGGCAGCTTTAGCAGCTACGAGGACTACGAGCTGAGCTATTGGCTACCCAACTATTCAGAAATTGACCTGCTGGCTGAGCAGTATTTTGGGCACGCCAATACCTACAGCATTTCTGAGCAGGCCGATCCGTCATCTTTACGTGTGGCCATTCAAGACAGCACTGATGACAATGTCGCGGTACAGTCTTTAATCAATAGCCTCTACGACACGGGCTATTTCAATGTGTTTGTTGATGGCAGTTGGCACGATCCCCTAGTCGAGACCCGCATTGTGGCCCAGCGCGGCGATATTAAAAGCGCCGAAGCCATTCGGGATTTTTTGGGCGTAGGCGAAGTGCGAGTAGAGAGTACGGGCAGCTTAGAATCGGATATCACCATTCAGCTCGGACAAGACTGGCTCGATGAGCATGGCTCAGCACTCTAGCTCATTCTCAAGCATTCTCAAAAAAATAAAGAGTGCTAGGCAATAGTTCTGGGCAACAGGGAGCAGACAGCAGGCTGAGACGACGTGACCTAAAAATGAAGATGCAAACGTTAGTTAAAACCATATTGCCTAAGGCATATCAGCTTAAAGTGACGTTAGTCGATAGTGAGCCTGAAGTATGGCGGCGGATTTTGATACCTGCAGATGTCACCCTAGCAGCGCTGCATGACATTGTCCAACGGGCCATGGGCTGGGAAAACCAGCACGACTACGCCTTTCGCTTAGGGATCGGCCAAGCGCCGTGCGATCAGCAGAAATACTTAGCCGATGCGCTGGCTATCGTCGGCAATAAGCCGATTTACTATACCTATGATTTTGAGAGCGGTTGGCTACATCGCATTGAGCGGATAGTCACCACTATGGGGGTCAGTGATGGCCTAACGCTCAATCCGGTTATCCATATGGCGATTTGCCTAGAAGGTGCAGCCGCTTGTCCACCGGAAGGGACAGGCGGCGTATGGGGATATGACGAATTACTGATGCGTTTAGAAGATCCTGAAGACCCGCAATATTTGGATTTGCTGGAGCAATACGGTGGGTTTGATCCGAGCCAGTTTGATTTGGCTAAGGCCAATGCTCGGTTGGCTATCACCAGCTAGCATCGCTGATGAGCTAGTATCGCCGACTAGGTGGAAGGCTCTGAGGGCGCTGGATGAGATTGCGCTGGATTAGCAGGCGACTGGCTAGCGGAGGACTTGGCAGAGGGCGATTGACGAGAGGAACGGCTGACAAAAGGTGTCCACAAGGGCTGGGAGGGCTGTTGGAACAGTAAGCCGACTATGCCAAGGCCCGACAGTGCAGCAATCACACCCCAAGCAACTCCCAAACCCACCACCTCACTGACAAACAAATGACTCAGCGCCCGTAAGCTCCCCCCAATCAACCAACCCAGTGCGATCGCCACGGCCCAAGCCCCGGCATTCCATGGCATCCACCGCCAAGCCTGCTTCACCTGATGCCGTATCACCAGCCACTGAATTGCCCCCAAGGCCAACCCCACATAACCACCATAAAAAATTCCAAACACGCCTCTAAACCACAGATTCGGCGTCCCCGGAGCCATCCAACCAATAGCACCAATGTTCAATAGCGCTAACGCACCCCAGCCCAATGTAGTGGCCATGATCCATGGGTAAGCAGGGGACAAATAAGGCCGCAGCATTTGCCATTGGGCTAGGCCAATGAGCGCCCCACCCAGTAGCCCATCCGCCCAAGACACCTCATGCCTTTCACCGACTTCCACCCAGAGCAAACTCGCTAAAAACGCCAGCCATGTCAGCCCAGCCCAGCCCAGCCAGAGCTTTAGCCCTGCAATCAATGACACAGGTTTGACTCCCCACCGCTGGGCAAGCAGCGTTAGGCGACAGCTCAGCCGCTCGAAGACGATCTCAGAAAAAGTGGAAAAAGACATCCTCACCACCACTCAGGAATACAGCTCAAAGACACAACACCTCAGAAAACCTCAGGCAGTAAATCACGAAAGTTTTGCCGCCGTTTTTCTGGCGATTCCGGCGTGAAATAGCTCCATAGCGTATCCCAATAAAAAAATGAGACACCCGAAAAACGGCGATCGCGACTTCTTTCCACCTGCGCTTGGATCTGGGCAAAGGGAATCGGGCGTCGCCAGGTGCCGGTCAAAATACCAATACTCACCGGAATACGCGCCATTGCCTTCTGCAGTGCCCCCTTGCTCAGCTCCCGATCAAACATCTCGAGTTGATCGCGGTAAATCTGCACAACAAGCTCATCGACCCAGCCCTGATTCACCCAAGTGAGCCAATCTTGCAAGTGAAATCGATAGGCAAACTTAGCCGGATTGGGCGATATCGAAATCGTGCAAGTAGGGCACTTGGCCTTCACTCTAGCGTGCACCACATTGACGAACTGACTGAGCTTTGCTGCTCGCCATCGAATCCAGTCTGGATCGGCTGGATTATTCGGGGGGGATTGCCCCTGATGCTCAGCCTGATACAGCGATATCGTATAGGGATCGTAGCCAAACTCCACCGGCCAGCTAAAGTGATCATCAAGCTGAATACCATCCACATCATACTCACTGACCACCTCTTCAATCAGCCCCAGCAGCAGTCCTTGCACCCCCGGATGGAGCGGATTTAGCCAGCCGAGCCGACTAGGCGCGCCGCTTCTGAGCAGCCCTGCTAGCAGCCCTTGTGGCGGTTCGTTGCCTTCAAATGCGCCTTCTTTTAGCCATTGCGACCCATTTTGCCTCGTGGTTAACCAGTTGGGATGCTGCTGGGCCAATGGCGATTTCATCGGCACCATAAAGCCATATTCAAACCAAGGCATCACCCGCAATTTGTGCTGATGGCCGATGCGCACCATCTCCCGTAGGGGATCTTCCCAAGGATGGGTCAAGGCCATCAGCGGCTCCATGGTCTGACCGGTGATGTGCTGCAGGGCGGCGCTGCGATAAAAGGTAGTGCCCCGGTTCCAGACAACTGGATAGACCGTATTGAAATGCATGTCAGCAAGCTGGTGCAGGGCACGAGGAATGCCCCAAGGGGCAAACAAAATGCTGCTGGCCACGTTGGTGATCCACACCCCTCGAATCTCAGCCGGATGTTGGCGCGCCTGCTCGCCAGTCGGGTGATCTGCTGACCTAGGTGATTGCCACAAGGGGTTGAACAGGCCCCAGCCGCTGATGAGAAAAAGCAGCAGCAGCGCCACCAGCGAAAGCCATAGGTTTTGGGGACTAGCCCAGTTGCGGCGAGCCCGGATGTAGCGTATGGCACTCTCCATAACATGCAGCCCATGGAGCACGAAGCGCTGAAGTGAAGAGAGAAGCGATCGCATGAAGTCTGAGCAGCCGTTGCTTAAAACCAGCAGTGTTGTGTAGAACTATTCGCGTTGGTCACTTGGGTGAGAGGCAGCACACCGGCTGAAAACCTGATGTGACCCGATGTAACCCTGATGCAACAACGGAAATATTAAGAAGATTGCGCTTAGATTGCCCAGCGATGTTCTGCAGATCAGGAACTAAACCAGCTTTTTTTGCTAGATATCCTGATGATTGCCCATCATACCGCTTCTATCGATGGAACTGACTGCCCCATCGGCACATCAGCCAGCGATCGCCACCGTTCAGCTATGAGGCGCTAGCCTGCAGCCGCTTCGCCATCTCTACGCCTGAGGCGTAAGCGTAGTCAATATTTTGCAGCGTCGATTTTGCCTCAGGGTCGGGCACGCACCAATCACCGCCACAGACGAGATCTGCATTAATCTCTAAGGCCGCTTCAGGATAGGCGCAATTGACATGGGCATAGGGCCAGCGGTGAATCTGAAACCATTCGGGCTGGGCCATCCAACTGCAAAACTTACGCGCACTGGCGCGCAGAAGCACTGAGGCCGCAGGCTGTAGGTCACCGGCATTGATGTACTGCTCAGCAAAGGCAGGTTTGCTGTGAATGACGATGACCGGGCCATCGTCGGGGGCTTGCTGCTTGGCGGGTTCTCGCTTACTGCTGTCGAGGGCAACCCAATGGGTAGATGCGCCGATTTATCGGTGACCATCCAGCCTTCGGGGCCGCCGTTGGCGCTGAGTTCACCCATTTGATCGCGGTATTTACGGTCATACCCGGCCAAAACACTGAGGCAAGGCCAGTAGGTAATCGCCTTGAGCTGGGCTAGCGCTGCTTCGTGGGATGGGGTGCGCTGATCTTCAGCGTAGGTATCGAGGAGTTCTGCTGCTTGGGGAGCCGGAATAGCGATCGCACATTGTTTGGCCTTAATGGCTTCGCCATCGTCAAATTCGATTCGCCACTGCTGCTGCTCCGGCTGACGGCTAATCGCCACCGCCCGATAGCTGGTGAACAAATTTTCATCTGGGGTAAAGTCACGGGTGAGGTATTTGGCGATCGCACTCATCCCGGCCGGGGCCACATATATCGGCCCTGATGTCGATTCAGACATGGCATCAGCAGGCGACACTACCGGGGTGATCACTTCTCGCCGCAGCATCTCATAAGCCCTGACTGACCAAGGCTTCAGCACCCCTGCTGCGAGCAGTTCACGCGTTGTCGCTTGGAGAGCCTCACTGGCTGGCTGCCAGTAGCGCAATCCGTGATCCACTCGCAAATGAGGATTAATCCGCCGGGTAGCGATTCGCCCGCCCAGACCTCTGGACTTATCTAGCAGGCAAACTGTGTAGCCTGCCGCTGTTAATGCTCTAGCGCAAGTAATACCTGCTAAGCCTGCACCGATAATGGCGACGTCCCACATAATCAACTTACCTACTCTTAAATATAGTTAAGATGATATAGAGTAAGTACCCTAACAGGACTTAGCTGTTCACTGGTCACATTTCACTGGTCACATTTCACTGGTCACATTACCGTCAATGAAATCGATCTTCAAACGCATCGATAACAGGTATCGGTAAAAGGTTCAGTGCAGATTTCAAGTTCAGTGCAGATTTTAAGTACAGATGCAGACTGCAAGACGAGGCAAGCTAAAGCGAGTGGATGAGTTAACAAGTGGTTTGGCGCTGGCCACGGATGACGAGCTGCATATGATGACTCAGCTCCTCTTTCAGCCCAAGTTCAATCCGCTGGATTATCTATACGCGCCGCAGCCAGTGGATGTGAGCAAGCACGATCGCCATCAGCAAATTGCCCTGCTAGAGCAGCGTTTTCGCTATCTGGCTGCCGATGGCTTCACCGTCTTGCAAAATCGCACCCAGCAGGTGAGCTATCGTTCTACGCTGCTGCGGGTGTGCCGCTATCTAAAAATGCGCCATTACCAGGAAATGCCTACGGCTGAGCTAGAAGCCGAGGTTTTTTTAGTATTGCTCGAAAAAACCTGGAATCAGTTGCCCCAGCAGGAGCAGCATTTGCTCGATCGTCGAACCCGCGAGGCGATCGCTCACACCGCAGAATTTGCCAAGCTGCCCGCTGTGTTGCAAGAGCGGCCGTTATCCCTATTGGCCAAAGGCGGTAGCGCTTTGGCCCTGAGCGCCCTCATTCGACCTTGGCTGTTGCAACAAATTGCCGCCCAGTTTGCCTTACACCTCGCGCGCTACCAAGTGGCAAAACAAACCTTGCTCCAAGGCGGGCTGAGTGTAGCGGCCCAAGTGCGATCGCGTGCAGCAGCTAAAGTCGCCGCCCAATCGATGTTAGCTTCGTCAGCCCGTTACGGCGCAGTGCGGGGGGTGCTCGCCTGCCTAGGCCCTGCCCTTTGGACATGGTTTTTAGCGGATTTGGGCTGGCGCACCGTAGCCACCAACTATGGTCGAGTGATTCCCGTGGTCTTTGCCCTAGCGCAGATTCGTTTGACTCGCAGCGACGCCGGGTGGATAGAGGCCCATGCCTGAGATGCCCTTGAATGGATTTAATGGGCAGCTTAACGGCCCTAACTACTACGAACTCTTAGGGCTCAAGCCCAACGCCTCCGTCCAGGATATCCGACGAGCGTACCGGGACTTGAGTAAGCTCTATCATCCCGACACGACCCAGCTCGAAAGTGCGATCGCCACGGTAAAATTTCAGGCCCTCAACGAGGCATACGCCACCCTTAGCAGCCCTGAAAAACGCCTCACCTACGACCTCAAAATGGGTTACTCGCGGCTGTCGGTCATGGCGGTAGGGGACTCTTTTCCAGCAGGTCAGGCCGGAGCCGCCACCCATAATACTAAAAACCTAGGTAAAAACTATCCCGCCAACGCTTACCTAGATCCGACCGATCGCCCCCTCTCAGCAGGAGAACTCTTCGCACTCTTTATTTTGGGAATTACCTTTGTCGGCTGTCTGCTGCTGGTAGTCACCTTGAGCCTCACCAAAGCGGATATCGCAGCCATAGAACTCAAGCAAATGCCGCTGATGCCATCGGCTGCCCGTCATGAACAGATCATCTCTCAACCTGACACACCCGATTTACCCCAACAGCCTTGGCTCATACCCCAAAAGACACCGCCAGTCAGCCGAGCGGATGTACTCTCCAAAAACGCCTTACAATACCCTATCGCCAGCCCGCTGACTGAGCAGCATTAACGTCATGCCTCCTGCGAATACCCCCCTTTATAATCATCCCCTGCCCGACATTGAGACTTGGCTCAGCAATCTCGGTTGCCAGCGCAGTGACGACAATCTCAGCCATTGGACGTTTTCACAACCAGACTGGTCGGCCCACCTCTATTTAGATATTGACGCCATCGTGGTGCGCTACGTCAGCAGCGGCAAAGACATTCAACGCAGTTTTAAGTACTCCCTCAGCCGCATCGATCTTGAAAAGGCAATCTTTGCAGGGCCATAGTCTTTGCAGGGCCATAGTCTTGACCATAGTCCGCGCAGGGCGATTATCTTTGCAGGCCAAGCGACCAAAGCTATAGTTGATGACAATTTTGTAATTCAGCAGCACCATTCAGCCAAATCACCATGACTTTGCACACCGATCATCCGGGCAAAGAGGCTCCTCAGAGGGTGCGTGAGTAGGCCACTCAGACTGGTAAGTTTGATCACGCTTACCAAAGAGCTGGTAGCGGTTATCGCGGATGAATTCATAAGCGCGATCGCCCGTTGTCTTCACCCCTGGCAACGCCCGATAAGCCCGGACAAAGACGGCCCCCATCGGCAGCAAATGGCCGATTTCTTCAGCAGCATCACTCCCCTGCCAGCGTTGTTCAGGGTTTTCGGTATTAATTAATAGCATTCCTCGCTCACAGTCCGCCGAACTCACGCTAAAGCGGCTTAACACATCTGCATCTTGCATAGGTGCATAGCTAAACGTCCCACCGTGATCAAGCTTTTCCAAGAGCTGCACCAAGGTGACACAGAGGTTGCAGTTGCCGTCATAAATCACTGTATACATAGGCTTTTTGGCAAAAGTAAAGTGCGTTTACACCGCTTCAAAAATGTGATTATAGATACAAGAATGATGTCGCCTATCCTACATCTAAAAAATGCGAACCGTGCTTACGAAACTTTTATTCCTTAACCTAGCCTTTACTTATCGGCGGTAGGTTTCAGGCAGAATGCGACTGTGTATCTCAGTATTTTTTCTCATCTGGTCTTTTCTCAACTGGTATTTTTAAGGAGTGATAGGTTCCATGCAATTGTCTGAGCAATTTTTAAAGCGTTCCGCTCGTTTGGCTTATTCTGCCTCTATTTTAGCGTTGACCTTTAGCCTTGCGGCCTGCGGCGGTGGAGCAGATACGACGACTGCCGAGGGTGGTGATAGTGCTGCAACTGACACCGCCGATGCGGGTGCAGGTGTGTCCGGTGACATTCAAATTGACGGCTCTAGTACTGTATTTCCGATTTCTGAGGCAGTCGCAGAAGAGTTTCAAGCAGCTAACCCTGGTACCAACGTAACGGTAGGCGTTTCCGGTACGGGCGGCGGCTTTGAAAAGTTCTGCGCTGGCCAAACTGATATTTCTAACGCTTCTCGTGCCATCAAAGATGAAGAAGTCGCCGCTTGTGAAGCAGCCGGTATCGAATTTATCGAAGTGCCTATCGCCTATGACGGCATCACGCTGGTGACGAATCCTGCCAACGACTTCGCTCAGTGCCTCACAATTGAGCAGCTCAATACCCTCTGGTCGCCTGATTCTGAAGGCTCTATCACTAACTGGAATCAAGTGGATCCTTCCTTCCCCGATAAGGAGCTAGCCCTATTTGGCCCTGGCACTGACTCCGGCACCTTCGACTACTTCACCGAAGAAGTCAACGGAGAAGAGGGCGCTAGTCGAGGCGACTACACTGCGAGTGAAGACGATAACGTCATCGTCACGGGTGTGGAATCTTCTGATGGTTCTTTAGGCTATTTCGGTTATGCCTACTATGAAGAGAACAAAGATCAGCTCAAATCCTTAGAAATAGAAAATGAAGCGGGTGAATGTGTAGCAGCTTCCACTGAAACGATTGCTGATGGTTCTTACAATCCGCTATCGCGCCCGATGTTTATCTACGTAAAGAAAGAAGCCTACGACTCTAAGCCTCAAGTCAAGGCTTTTGTTGACTTCCAACTGGCTGATGAAAACAGCGAACTGGTTCGAGAAGTTGGCTACATTTCCTTGCCTGAAGCCGATCTCGCGGAGTCTAGATCCAAGGTTGAAGGCGGCGTAACGGGTAAGTCTTAACTCGTCTTGGATGACCTGAACAGGGCTGAACTCATCAGCCCTGTAAGTAGTTGGACCATCAAGATTTGACCATCAAGATTTGACCATCAAGATTTGACCATCAAGATTTGACCATCAAGATTTGACCATCAAGATTTGACCATCAAGATTTGAAAAGTACGGTTTGAAGGTGCATACGGTTTGAAGGTGCACTAGAGCGCACTAACACCACGTTTTGTCTTTATAAGGTTTTCTCCAATGACAGCTAATGCCCCTATCGATATTGCGACTGGTAGCTGGCAGCCCAAGCGTAATCGCGCCAAAATCATTCAAAGCGTCGTCAAGCTGATTACGGGTGCTTTCGCAGCGATCTCGATTATCACCACTGTAGGAATTCTGGCCACCCTTATATTTGAAGCCTATGAATTCTTGCAGGAAGTGCCCCTTTCTCAGTTTTTAACCGACACTCGCTGGACACCCTTATTCGCCAGCAAACAGTTCGGCATCATGGTGCTAGTCAGCGCCACTGTTATGATTGCCTTCCTTTCTATCTTGGTTGCTTTACCCCTAGGGTTATTGGCTGCTGTTTGCTTGAGCGAATATGCTTCTCCCAACCTGCGCCGGGTGCTTAAACCCATCCTTGAAATTTTGGCAGGTGTGCCTACTGTGGTGTACGGCTACTTCGCACTGCTGACGGTAACGCCCTTCTTACAAAGCTTTATTCCTGGTCTGCAGGGCTTTAATTCGCTCAGTGCTGGCATCGTTTTAGGCATTATGATCACGCCTTTGGTTGCATCCCTTAGCGAAGATGCGCTTTACTCCGTGCCGCGTAGTCTCAAAGATGGTGCCTATGCATTGGGTGCGACTAAGCGAGAGACGGTCACATCGGTAATTTTGCCAGCAGCGCTGTCAGGGATTGTGGCTTCGCTGATTTTGGCGATCTCGCGCGCCGTTGGTGAAACGATGATCGTAACGTTAGCAGCGGGCGCTAATCCTACTTTAGGATTTAATCCTTTTGTGCCGGTGATGACGCTGACGGCCTACATTGTTCAGGTGACGTCTGGAGATGCTCCCTACGGCACGATTGAGTACAAAACTATTTTCGCAGTCGGCACTACTTTGTTCTTGCTCACATTTTCGCTCAATATATTTAGCTTTTGGTTCGTCCGTCGCTTCCGTGAAAAGTACGACTAAAGCAAGTACAACTACAGCAGTATTTGCAGCAGTATTTGCAGCCGTAGCAGCTATCAGCGAAAAAAACGCCGCACAGATAAACGCAGCACATAGGTTTTGTCATTATGGATTCAAAGGTTTCTTCTCGGCCATTACCCCCTACCGATACGGGCAAATCGCTCTCTCCTTTTAACCCCAACATGGGAGGGCGCTATCAGTTAGATCGCGCGTTTGAAATTGCCACTTGGGTAGCAACGGCTGCTGCAGTAGCCGTGCTCGCTTGGCTGTTACTCACCATTTTGATTGACGGTTTAGGCACCCTCAATTGGAACTTTCTCACGAGCTTACCCTCACGTAAGGCGGAAAAAGCTGGCATCATTGCCGCTCTGGTTGGGACGCTGTGGTTGATGGGCATGGTGGCGTTAATCGCTTGCCCTATAGGGGTTGGCTCTGGCATTTATCTAGAAGAATTTGCTGGCGATAACTGGTTTACTCGCCTAGTCGAAATCAACATCGGCAACTTAGCAGGTGTGCCCTCTATTATCTACGGTTTGTTGGGACTAGCTGCTTTCGTCCGAGTTATGGAGCCGATCACGGGGGGACGCAGCGTACTCTCTGGAGCACTGACGATCTCTCTTTTAATTTTACCGGTAATTATTGTGGCGACCAGAGAAGCGCTGCGGGCAGTCCCTAACAGTATGAGACTGGCAGGCTTTGCTCTGGGGGCTAACCGCTGGCAGGTGGTGTGGAGTCACGTTTTGCCAGCGGCAATGCCCGGTATTTTAACCGGAGTGATTTTGGCATTATCTCGCGCCATTGGTGAAACAGCATCTTTAATTGCGGTAGGCGCAGCCGTTTACATTTCGTTTTTGCCTGAAAACTTACAAAGTCAGTTCACGGCCATGCCCATTCAAATTTATAACTGGGTGGGTCGCCCTCAAGAAGAGTTTCACCATATTGCAGCTTCCGGCATTATTGTGCTGATGACAGTTTTGCTGTCAATGAATGGAATCGCGATTTACCTGCGCAATAGGTTCCAACAAGAGAAGTAGTCGGCTCATTGGAAACCTATCATTTGAAGCCTATTTACTCAAAGCCTATTCGTCAAAAGCCTATTCGTCTGCTTCACTTTCTCACCATTTCCCCGTCATTTCCTTAGGTTTAGTACTATGGCAAGTCCCATACCCTCTTCTACGGTTACAGATGTCACTTCAGCAGTTGCGATTAAAGCTGAAAAAGTTTCAGTTTACTATGGCAGCAATCTGGCGGTTAAAGATGTCTACCTCGACATTCCTGAAAAACAGGTCGTGGCGTTTATCGGCCCATCTGGCTGCGGCAAAAGCACCATCTTACGTTGTTTTAACCGGATGAACGATCTGATTCCTAGCGCTCGCGTTGAAGGCAGCATCGTTTTTGACGGTGAAGATATTCAAGGCAAAAAGGTAGACCCTGTAGAGCTACGCCGCCGGGTTGGCATGGTGTTTCAAAAGCCTAACCCTTTCCCTAAGTCTATTTATGACAACATTGCTTTCGGTGCCAAGATTAATGGCTATCAGGGCAATATGGACGAGCTGGTCGAGAAGTCGTTGCGCGGCGCAGCGCTGTGGGACGAAGTCAAAGACAAAATTCAAGAAAGTGGATTAGGGCTATCCGGCGGACAGCAGCAGCGATTATGTATTGCTCGGGCGATCGCGATTGAACCCGAGGTGATTTTGATGGACGAGCCCTGCTCTGCCCTCGATCCGATTTCAACCCTCAAAGTAGAAGAGCTGATGCATGAGCTGAAGACCAAGTACACCATCGTCATTGTGACGCACAACATGCAGCAGGCGTCGCGTGTGAGCGATCGCACCGCCTTCTTTAACGCCGTTGCCACTGATCAAGGCGGCAAAATGGGTTACCTGGTGGAATACGACAAAACCCAAAATATTTTCAGCAATCCCAAAGAAGAGTACACCCGCGATTATGTTTCCGGCCGTTTCGGCTAAAGGCCAAATTTAGAGACCGACACCAGAGACCGACACCAGAGACCGACAACAGAGACTCACCGCATCCTAGCCCATCTGACCTCATCAGAGCAGATGGGCTTTGTGCTCAGAGCGATTGAACGCTCACATGACATACGCTCACATTACACAACAACTTGGGCAGTGCTGCTGACACCCTCCATGGCTTCTACCAAGCGACGCACCACCGCCACCATCGCCAAGGGGTCATTGAGCTTGTTAACCGCTGAGCCAACCCCAACCCCGGCGGCCCCGGCGGCCAAGGCCATCGGCGCAGTGACATCAGAAATGCCAGAAGCACAGAGAACGGGCACAGAGACCGCATGGGCGATCGCATGAGCTGCAGCCAGCGTCGGAGCAGCCTTCTCAATCAGGCCCAAAATACCGCTATGGGTAGGGGCACTACTAGTCCCCCCCTCGGTTTGAATGATATCTGCACCCGCTTCAACCAACGCCTCAGCGAGCTGCACTTGCGCATCTAGCGCCAGGATATGGGGAACGGTCACCGACAGGGTAATATGGGGCAACAAAGCGCGGGTGCGCTGGGTTAGTGCCAAGACTTCTGGGGCTTCAAATCGTCTCCCTTGGGCATAAAAAGCATCAAAATTACCAATTTCGATCAAATCCGCGCCAGCCTCTACAGCCCCTACAAACTGCTCTGGCTCCACCGCCGAAACGCAAATAGGCAAATCAATCAAAGCGCGCACAAGCCTTACCAAGTCAGCATCGGCAGCAATATCAACAAAGGTCGCACCGCCTTGCTGAGCAGCTTTAACCACATCAGAGACATTGCGCTGATCTAAATTCGTTAGGCCGCTGATAATTTTTAAAGCAGAACGGTTCGAGAGGGCGTACTGAAAGGCTGCTGTTTGGTTAGAAATAGTCATCGAGATCCTGGGTTAAGAAGGTGAGCTTTCCAGCCTTATTTTGCCAGAGATTTGCCGAGGGTAAAAATTGCTTCAAGAAGCAAAATCAAAGCGAAACCCCTAAACCTACTCCGAATAGCATCATCCCCGAATAGCATCGCCAGTCGATATCCAGTCAGAATATTGCACAAAATGTCGATTTGAAACAATTACTAGGCTATTGGAGTGCTCAACAGCGCTATACGCCTCATATCGAAATATAGTCAATACATAGGCAATACATAGCCAATACATAGGCAATACACAGTCAAGATAGTCATGTTGATGACCGTGTAGCGCACTCACCCTAGAGTCGCTTCCAGTAGAGTTTTTAACCCAATAGGGTTTTTAACAATGTCTCGTCGCTCACTGCTTTTCAAATTAATCATTTTTGCGCTGCTTCTCTACATCGCTAGTGGCGCTTATGCTCAGTGGCAATGGCTCAACCTCTGGGAGGTTCCATCTGAGAGTGGGCCACCCATGCCGCCGATTGAATTTAACGGCATTCCCTACGACAGTGAAAAGATGTCAACATTGCCATAGAGGAAGCCAATATTAGAAAGCTGTATCCTTGGGCAATCGTGTTGGACTATTGGCAAGCCATCGGACTTCTTGCCGCAGCCTGTGGGGCCGGTGGGGGATTTCTCAGAGAAGTTTTTTACTCGGTAACTCAGCCAACCCAAAAATTGTCTAACTGGATGTTTCTCGGTTTTTTTATGGGCCCGACCATCATCCTCTGTATGTCTGGTGTGCGAGAAGTTTTAATCGAAAGTGGTAGTTATCGGGCTTGGGCTATCACTGCCTTAGCTTTTTTAAGCGGTTGTTTTTCCGAAGAGGCTTTTATCTACCTGCAAAAAATTTATGGACGCATCGGTAAGGAGATCTTAAAGTAATGGCTAGGCGCTGGGTATGCACGGTTCACAACGAAACATTTCCCGCAACAGACAATGAAGCAAAAAATCAGCATGTGGAGGACAACAAAGATGCCGAAGGGAAACCCACCTGCGTATTTAAAAGCCAGCAACGTGGTTCACAATTTTGGGAACTGCTCGAACGCATCAGGGAAACGATAGGGCGATAAAGCAGCGATAGAGCGATCAAGATAGAGCGATAAAACTGATGCAGCAGTCAATCACCGCGCCCTTCATGGCTCCAGTTTTATGACTTCAATTTTATGACTTCAATTCGTACTTTGCTGAGGGTTTGAGCCAATCCGTTTTCCCTGGATTCTTCAAGAACCCGAACCCTCAGAACCTGTGCCCCTTGTCACCCTATCTGAGCCGTAGTATCATCAAAGACTGCGAAACAATCAAGTTTTTAAAGACCTGCTGAATTTCAGTCATTCACTTTCAGTCATTCAATTACTATGCCTAAGCTCAAAACACGTCGCGCTGCTGCTAAGCGGTTTCGCCGCAGCGGAAGTGGCAAAATCATGCGCCGCAAAGCTTACAAGAACCATCTCTTGGAGCGTAAAGATCAAGATCGCAAGAGTAAGCTTTCAAAAATGGCAACTGTCCATGAAACCGATACTCGCAACGTAGAACTGATGATGCCTTACTTGTAGATCTTTTAGATCCTTGGCTTATCAAGCCTTTGCTTATAATTTTGCGCTGATTCAGAGTAAGACATCAGTCAGACAATAAGTTAAGCCATAAGCTAAGCCATAAGCTCTCAAGCAGCATCCCAATAGATTAGGAAAAATATTAGGAAAACTAGACCATGGCACGTGTTAAGCGCGGTAATGTAGCTCGCAAACGCCGCAAGAAAGTTCTTAAACTGGCTAAAGGCTTCCGGGGTTCGCACTCTAAGCTATTCCGCACAGCTAATCAGCAGGTGATGAAGGCATTGCGCAATGCCTACCGCGACCGACGGCGGCGTAAGCGCGATTTCCGCCGCTTATGGATTGCTCGCATCAATGCTGCAGCTCGCCTCAACGGCACCACTTATAGCCGCTTGATGGGAGATTTGAAGAAAGCGAATATTGAAATTAACCGCAAAATGCTCGCCCAGCTAGCGGTGCTTAATCCTGATAGCTTTACCAAAGTGGTCGAAAAGGCTAGCGGGCAGTAGGCTAGCAGTCAGTAGGTACTCATCACCAGCTAAGCGCTCAACGCTGTCGTCAATGGGCTGCTTTGAAGGACGGCATCTTAAGTGCGTCATCTATTTACGAGCTTAAGTTTCATATTGGGGGCGCAGTTGCTGTTGCCTCCAATATTTGTTTTGGGCAATCGCGTGACTTCTCCTCGGGCGGTAGCGGCTGAGCTGGCAGAAATTCGCGATCGCGGCTACATCACCATTGCCGTCAAAAACAATCGCGCCCCCTTGGGCTTTATTGATGACCAGGGCCATCTGACGGGCTACGAAATAGACATAGCACGGCGCTTGGCAGCAGAACTACTCGGCGATGCCTCGGCCCTGAGGCTAGTTCCGGTGCGCAATCAGGATCGCCTCAGGGCCGTGTTAGACGATCAAGTTGATATTGCGATCGCGGCTATCACCATCACCGCCGCTCGCCGCCGCATCGTCAGCTTCAGCCACCCTTACTACCTAGATGGGGTTGGCTTCATTACCTATCAACCGCCCCAAGCGACTCAACCGACTATCCAGGCATTATCAGATCTGCGCCTCAGCACCATCGCGATGCTGGATCGCTCTAGCACCGTGCCCCATGTACGCTACATTTTGCCCGGTGCTCAGTTAGTAGGGGTGAGCAGCTACCGCGAAGGGCAAAGGCTGTTGATCCATGGCGAAGTAGATGCCTTTGCAGGAGATCTTTCCGTGCTCGCCGGATGGTTATCGCCTAACGACACCCCTTACACCCTTTTGCCCAGTTTTATTTCAGCAGAGCCCTTATCTGTAGCTATGCCCAAAGGCTTGCAGTATAGGGAATTGAATATGGCCATCAACCAAGCGCTGCAGCGTTGGTATGAAGAAGGTTGGCTACAAGAGAGAGCCGCCTATTGGGGCTTGCCCGCAGAATCATCGCAATTTGTGAATCTAGCGTCTGAATCACCGGCCTCATGTGCACTGGCGCAATCTCGCATCTGTGCGCCATGAGTCCTCAAGTGAGTCCTCAATACCGATGCTGCGTTTTGTGAGCGGCCAGTCAAGCAACCGCTCTGCTGCTATAAAATAAGGCCATCATAGAAAAATAAGACACTTAGCCGCTGACCTATGGAAAATGGCAACTATCTGGTTGTTTATTTAGGAATTTTACTGACGCTTCTGAGCGTCGTCACCTTTTTTGTCATGAGGCAGGTTTGGGTGACCCGCCGGGTAGAAACAACCCTAGCCGATCTACAGGCAAGGCTGACAAACCAAAAAGGTAGCGCCGTAGAGTACTACGAGCTAGGCAGCATTTTGCTCGATAAAAAGCTCTTTGCCCAAGCCAGTGTGTATTTAAAAAAAGCCCTCAAAGAACTCTCAGCAGACGAGCAAGAAAATGCTGTGCTGGTGCACAATGCCTTAGGTTATGCCTATTTTGCTCAAGATCAGTTTGATCTGGCCATTCGTCAATACAATGAGGCGCTCAAAATTAGCCCTGGCTATGTGACAGCACTAAACAACTTGGCCCATGCCTACGAGCGTAAGCAGTTGATGCCCCAGGCACTAGAAACCTATGAAAAGTCACTGGCAACTGAGCCGAATAATCAAACAGCCCAGCGTCGAGCAGCGTCTTTGCGCAAGCGACTAGCTTAGGGTTGGCGATGGCTGCCGCCGGTCACTTTGAAAGTCCCCAGAGATCTCAATGGCCCACGCTAAGATCTCAATGGCTTACCCTACTAGAGCGCCACAGAGCGATCGCCATCATTCGAGCGCCAGACGTTCCCACGGGCCTATCGATGGCTCAAGCGGTAGCTGCAGGTGGCTTGCGTTTGCTTGAGGTCGCTTGGAATAACAATGCGCAGCCTGCGGAAATGCTCAAAACAATTCGTCAGGCGCTGCCCAATTGTATCGTCGGGGTAGGCACGGTGCTCAGTCAGGCGGATCTACACGTTGCGATCGCAGCCAACGCCCAATTTTGCTTTACCCCCCATACCGATAGCGAGCTGATTGCGATCGCCACAGCGCATCACCTACCCATGATTGCCGGGGCAATGACACCCACCGAAATTCTCACCGCTTGGCGCGCAGGCGCAGCCAGTGTCAAAGTCTTCCCGATTTCGGCGTTGGGCAATGGCGACTACATTCGGAGTATATTGGGGCCACTAGGGCCGCTTCCCCTAGTACCTACCGGTGGTGTCACCTTGACCAGCGCGCCAGCATTGATCGCAGCCGGAGCAGTAGCCGTAGGACTGCAAGCGGCGCTATTTCCCAAAGCTGAAGTAGACCGAGGAGATTGGGCTGCGATTGAAGGGCGATCGCGCTATTTATTGACACTGCTTGCCAAGCAGTAGTACCTGCAACATCTTCAGCTACCCAGCTTGAAGGCTTCCACAAAGAGACCGTAAATCATCCCCAATTTGAAAGCGTTCAAGGATTCTGTCAGCGTTGAGCGCGTTCTGACTGGCCCCATCTCTGGCCCCATCTCTGGCCTCATCTCTGGCCCCATCCCAGTTCCTAGCCCCGTCTCTAAGCCAGTACCTACTGGCATCAGTCCATCGGGCTCCAGTAGGATAACCGCCTGTTGATTGGTCAGTTGAGCCTGCCGTCGTCGAGGCGTAAAGCGGTAGTACAACCAGCTAATCAGCTCTGCACCAATCACCAAAAAAGCCGATATCGCCACATCTAGCTTGGCAGTTTGCCCTGCCGTCGCCGAAATCGCAACCGCAAAAAAATTACCAAACAACAGGCTCATCACAATAACCGATATTCGCCGCCACGGGTTAAACACCCACTGCCTAAATCGCAGCGTCATTTGATTGACCAGCGTATTAAGCCTTGTTCTTTGCATCGCTGTCGCCTGGGATAAGTAAACGATAAGTTGTGGCTGATATTTATAGCGTTTCTCACTTGGCTGAGGTACAGCATGTTGGCTGAAACCATGACGTGACAACGGGCCAAGCGAGTCGCGGTACCCGTAGGCGCTGCCTTCTCGCAGAGTATGCATCCGGGTACCGCTATATAGCGGCTTGCCTATACTCTAAACTTAAAGCCTTGAGCTACCGTTCATTGCCCTCATTTTATTTTTAACTCCTATGGCTAACGTCTACACCTTTCTAGTCGATCAAGCGAGTCGGAAACCTTTTGAACTCCCCGGCGCTTACCCTCACTACAATCCTGATCGCCCTGGGCAAGTAGAACATATTGCCCTCGATCTGGCTTTTGACATTCCTCATAAAGCCTACAGCGGCACCTGCAAAATCCGCATTGCCCCAGTGGTTGATGGCATTAGCAGTCTGACTTTAGATGCTGTTGATTTACAAATTAAATCAGTCAAAGTCGCTAATACCAAACAAACCTTTGACTACGATGGTGAACAGCTCCGCGTTACCCTCAAAACACCCACCCAGTTCGGCAAAACATTCACCCTCACGATAGAATATGCCGTTAACAATCCTCAGCGCGGGATTTACTTTGTTGGCCCCGACGAGCATTATCCCGACAAGCCCGTCCAGGTATGGACTCAAGGTGAAGATGAAGACTCCCGCTTTTGGTTTCCCTGCTTTGACTATCCAGGTCAGCTCGCCACTTCAGAAATCCGGGTGCGAGTCCCGAAAAAATATAAAGCGATTTCCAACGGCGAACTGATCGCCACCACCACAGAGGGCAACGACACCACCTACCATTGGCAGCTAGAGAAAGTGCATCCTAGCTATTTGATGACGCTAGCGATTGGCGATTTTGACGAAATCAAAGATGAATGGAAAGGGCGACCTGTCAGCTACTACTTCGAAAAAGGTCGCAAGGCAGAAGCCAAGCTCACCATGGGCAAAACACCCCAGATGATGGACATGCTGAGCCGATGGTTTGGCTACGATTATCCCTTTTCCAACTATGACCAAGTCTGTGTCAGCGACTTTATTTTTGGCGGCATGGAGAACACCACCACCACCCTGCTCACCGATCGGTGCATGATCGACAAACGGGCCGCCTTGGACAATCAACGCGCCGAAACCTTGGTTGCCCATGAGCTTGCCCACCAATGGTTTGGCGATTTGATTGTGATTAATCACTGGTCTCAGGCTTGGGTCAAAGAAGGCGCAGCGACGTATTCGGAGGTGCTTTGGATAGAAGAGACCTTGGGTAAAGAAGAAGCGCTGTACTATCACCTCAACCATGCCAGAGCCTATTTAAGTGAAGATAAAAGCCGCTATCGTCGGCCTTTGGTCACGCATGTTTATCGCGAAGCCATTGAGCTATACGACCGGCATATTTATGAAAAGGGCTCTTGTATCTATCACATGATTCGCACAGCCTTAGGCGATGAGCTGTTTACGCGATCGCTCAGCACCCTGCTCACCGATCATGCTCACAGCACCGTTGAAACCATTGATCTATTGCGAGCCATTGACAAGGCCACGGGCCGCAATCTCCGGTTCTTATTTGATCAATACGTGTATCGCGGCGGACACCCTGACTACAAGGTGGGCTATAGCTGGGATGGCGATAGCAATATGGCCAAATTGACCATTACGCAAACTCAGGTAGAAGACGGTAAATCCCAGGTACAAGAAGGATTATTTGATCTGAAAGTACCAATCGGATTTGGCTACTTAAATCAGGCTGATAAAACTGGCACACCGACGGTGAAAACCTTTAAAGTGCGCATTCACGAGCGGGAGCAGGCACTGTATTTCCCCTTAGAAAATAAGCCCGACTTTATCAGTTTTGATGTCGGCAATCATCTGCTCAAAACAGTGGAGCTGACCTATCCAGTCGCTGAGCTCAAGGCCCAGCTCGCCCATGACCCCGATCCGATTTCGCGACTGTTCGCAGCCGAAGCACTGGCGAAAAAAGGCAGCTTAGAAGCCGTTACCAGCTTAGAACAGGCCCTGCGAAGCGATCCTTTTTGGGCAGTCCGCGCAGAAGTAGCCGAACAACTCGGCGCTGTGCAGCTTGCTCAAGCGGAAGCGGCATTATTGGTGGGCCTTAAAGACAAGCACGCGAACGTTCGTCGAGCAGTGATAGAAGCCCTAGGCGGTGTCAAAACAGCCCAGAGCTATAAAGCACTCAAAGAGGTGGTGGACAGCGGTGACCAGAGCTATTACGTGGAAGCAGCAGCGGTCAGGGCGCTGGGCAAAATCGGCACCGCGAAAATAGATGGCAAGGACAAGGAAAAGAAAACGCTGAAGGTACTTGATACCGTCCTCAAAGAGCGAGCCGGATGGAATGAAGTCGTACGCAGCGGGGCAATCGCTGGACTGAGCCAATTCAAATCATCCGCAGCCGCCCTCGATTTACTGCTGCCCTACACCGAACTTGGCGTGCCCCAAGCCCTCCGCCTAGCAGCTATTCGCGCCCTCGGCACCATTTCTAAGGGCCAAGAAAAGCTGGTGATCGAACGCATTCTCGATCGGCTCGAAGCCCTATCAAGAGAAGACTTTTTCCTCACTCAAGTCGCCACTGTCGGAGCCTTGGCCCAAATGGAAGTCGGCGGTGCAATTTCGATTTTGCGGGGACTAGCCGATCACAGTCCCGATGGCCGGGTCAAACGACGTGCTGATGAAGCGGCCCAACGCGTACAAAAGAAAATTGGCGCGAATGAGGCGATCGCTGATTTGCGAGAGCAACTCGATGAAGTCAAAAAAACCAACAAGGAACTCAAAAGTCGATTGGAAAGCTTGGAAGCCAAGGCCAAAAAATAGCGGCCTGTCAGCAAGCTGAATCAGCAAGCTTAAAAATTAGCCAGGAATACACCCATGCACCCCTGAAGTTATCTATTGTGGATATATCTTGGATGCAGATATATCTTGGATGCATGTGGATATATGGATGCAGATATATCTTGGATGCATGTGGATATATGGATGCATATAGCTATATGACTGCAGCATGTTATCGCTGACATGCCCATCAAAGGCCCATTAAGTGCCCATTAAGTGCCAGTCAAGTGCCCATCAAAGTACAGCACATCCGCTCTAGAACCTTCAAATTTGCTAATTTTGCGCGCCCCTGCAAATGAGTACTCAAATCCTTGAAGACCGATTTGAACTTGAAAAACCGCTGAGCCACACTGACTTTGGCACGGTATATCTAGCGTGCGATCGCCGCTACCAACATCGGCCCCAATGTTTGGTCACCGCCATTTCCTATCACCAGCGCCAGATACGCCATCATCTAGAACGCGAAGTCCAGGTTTTAGAGCAACTGGGCCATCATCCGCAGGTGCCGACCGTCCTGGCCTATTTTCACAGCGACAATACCTTTTACTGGGTACAAGAGAAAATCATCGGTCACCCCCTCAGCCAAGAAATCACTCGCGGCAAGGCCCTCAGCGAAGGCTACGTGACGAAGCTTTTACAAGATGTGCTCACAGGGCTCATCGCTATCCATGCCCAAGGCGTCGTCCATCAAAATTTGCAGCCGCAGCACCTGCTCCGCCAAGCGGCCAGCGGCC
>JAAUPS010000351.1 GCA_012033015.1 Phormidesmis sp. RL_2_1 | reverse complement strand
GGGGGATTGTCCTTAAACAGGCTTGAATAATTAAGTGATAGCTTAGCGCGACGTTCACCTGTGCTTATCTGCTCTCAGGGCCAAATTTCAGGGCCAAATCTCAGGGCCAAATCTTAGGGCCAGATAAGATCAACAGTGGCGCGCAACAGGTAAGTTTTAGCGGTTTGCGCTGACTGATGTTTTCGGCGGTTTATGTTTTCGGCGGTTTATGTTTTCGGCGGTTTATGTCTTCGGTGGTTTATGTCTTCGGTAGCTTATGTTTTCGGTTGTTTTGCCTTGTTTTAATGAAGCTCGCCATGGTTATTTACCCAGAATTTTGCAAAATTTGTCGCAACAGGTCGGTGATAAACAGCTCATTGCTGTGGTGAGCCTCAGTGCCGATGATACTTTATCGATTGTTCAGCAGTTCCCCAATTTTGAAATTATTGAAACCACCGCAACCAACCGAGCCCAGCGGCTCAATATTGGCATTGCCGCGAGTCGGGCTGAGACGGTCTTGCTCCATCATCCAGCCACCCTGTTACCGGCTAAAGACGCGCTCCTTCAGGCTCAGGCCGTATTGGCAGCGGGTGCGGTTTGGGGCGGGTTTGTCCATAGTTTTGATTTTGATCATTGGCTTTTGCGTTTTACCTCTTGGTATTCGACGACGCAGCGATCGCAGCGGCAGCGCATCCTTTATTTAGATCACTGCATTTTCGCTCAGCGGCAGGTTCTGATGGACATTGGCGGTGTGCCCGATATGGATATTTTTGAAGATACGGCTTTGAGTGTGGCTTTGGCTAAATGGGGCAAGCCCGCTATCGCACCGGGCAAAATCATCACCTCAGCTCGGCGGTTTCGCGATCGCGGCATTTACCGACAGGCTTTGCTAAATCAGCTTTTAAAGCTGATGTATTACACCCGGCAAGATCCCCAAAAGCTTAATTGGCTCTATGAAAGTAAGAGTCAAATTAATGTAGGCTACGATAGGCCCTCAGAAGATGGGTAAGGGCTGGCTTGAGATGGGTGCTCACTAGCTTGGCATCATCTTTGTTCAGCATCAGCACCAGCTTAGTCAGCATCAGCCCAAAATAAAAATTAGGACTAGTCAAAAAAAAATAGCAAAGCAAGTTCGCTATTTAATCAACTTTGATTTATTCTGATGAGATCGTACCCGTTTTGACCACACCAAGGGGCAAAATAGTGTACTGAACTACGTTGCTAAATCCCTATGACCCCTTCTCCTCTTCAAGAATCTATTCCATCACCGCTGGCTGCCATTTCTCTCAAGCTGGTCGGTGCGATCACGATTTTGGCCTCTTTGATTGATTTTGCGACCTTGCTTTTTCCGCCGCAGTTTGGCAATCGTGCTTGGCAGCTCGCGACGACGACCAACCTGGTAGACCGGGGCATTGTGCCGCTAGTGGGCATTGCCCTAATGTTTACAGGCTATTGGATTGATACCAGCATTGGTAAAGTCTCTAGGCGGACAAACTTAGCAGTTGATCCGCGCTTTTGGACTTGTCTATTGTCTTGTTTGTTGGGTTTAGTTTTTCTTTTCACGACCGTATTGCACCCTAATAATGTTCGTATTCAAAGCCGAGAAGCCCTTACCCAAGTTGAGCAAGAAGCGAATCAAGCTACCTCTCAGTTGGAAGAAAGACTCAATCAGGATCTCTCGCAACGCCGCGCTCAAATTGATGCTTTGTTGAACGATGAGGCCCAGCTTAATGCTGCGATCGCCCGAGGCGAGCTAGACGAAGCCCAGCAGGCCCAAATTGAAAGCTTTAAAAATGACCCGGAAGCACTGAATGAATTTTTGAACTCACAGGTGGGAGAGGCTCAAACCCAGCTTCAAACCCAGATTGGAGAGCAAAAGAAAGATGCCACCGCGCGGCTCAAATCAGAAGCGGCCAAAGCGACTGTTCGGATTACTTTGAGTAGCCTACTATTGGCGGCTGGCTATACTTTCATTGGTTGGCAGGGGCTACGCCGTTTGCTGGCAATGGTGGCGTAGGTAAAGTTGGCGTAGGTAAAGTTCAGGAGATCGAGCCCAGTAGATCAAGCCCAATAGAGCTGATCCTACTCAATCAGTGAGTTTGAGCGGCTTTAAAGATCGGCTCTTTTGAAGAGGCGGCTATTCGTCTACCAAGATCAGCGGGAGAAAAACGCTAAAGGTACTACCTTCTCCGACTTGTGACGATAGCTCAAGGGTGCCTTGCAAGCGCTGAATCAGTTGATTGACAATGGTCAGCCCGAGACCGCTGCTCTCGGGTAAATAGTCTGCTTCGTTACCTACTCGAAAATAGGGTTCAAAGATTTTGATCTGATGCGCTGGGCTGATGCCTCTGCCGGTGTCGCTGACGGCGATCGCCCAGCGCTCGTGATCGACGGTATAGCAAACGATACTGATGCTGCCTTGGTCGGTGTAGCGAATGGCATTGCTCACTAAGTTAGTTAAAATTTGCTGCAGGCGCAGGCTATCGGTGGTGATTTGCACAGGGCGCGATCGCAATCCATCGATACCTTGAGTTGCTTTTCAAGGGCACTAGGTTCTAAAGATTCGACAACGGTTTTGACCAGCAAAGAGACCTTCACCGGCTCCACCTTCAACGTCAGCGACTCCGACTCTTGACGGGCAATCTCTAAGGCATTATTGATCAGCCGTAAAAGCTGTTGTCCGTTGCTCAAAATCCGTTCGATTTGCTGAATTTCCAAAGACTTAGCCGGTTGTTCAGCCAGTTGCTTTTGTTGTTTGCGTAGCAGCAGCGACGAAAATCCGATAATGGAATTCAGTGGATTTTTCAGCTCGTGGGCCAAATGCGACACATTGTCTTTTTGCATTTGCACCAACCGAATTAGCTCTTGATTGGTCAGCAATAGCTGGCCGTGCATTTGCTCTAGCAGCTCAAGTCGATGGGCCACATAGCTTTCCATAGATAGCAACACAGCTTTATCGAGCACATCCCCAATTTTGCGCACGGCCTGAAGAGCCGCCGCTACAGAGCCAGTCTTAAGGTCAGGTTCTAGCACCGTCAGCAGAACATTACGCAGCGTCCGGTATTCGCGCACCACTTCACTGATGTCAAAGCCTTGATCAGCGCGAACAGCACCATGTTCTAAAGCATCTTCCTTGAGTTCTTGCTTTTCATCCGGCAAGCAGGGGTCAAGAGCGTCGCTATTGCTTTTAAAACTTCCGGTAACCCATTGTGCACCGCTTCATAAGTCAGCCCTGCGGTGCTGTTGATATCAATGTCACGACGAACCTCTTTGACCCAAATATCAATGATTTCATCTACTTTGCTCAGCAACACTTTGCCCAGATCGTTCATGACTTTGGGGGGAGTTACGACTTATAAATATTTTGCGAACATTTTTTTAGGCCCTGTAGGCACTATCAGCATTCAGAGCTAATCAGTTCAGCGCTAAAACTGCATTCAGACCCATAGATTCAGAGCTATGGAATTTTCAGATCTATGGAATTTTCAGAGCTATAGCATTAGACTATCAGGCGCGCAGTTATTCTGGTCATCATTTCTGGTCATTATTGTACCTAATCCTGTGGTTCATCAGCTCAGCGCACTGATCATGGCCTGTTGTGCGACTGTTTGATAGAGCCCTTTGAAGTGCGTCATCACAATTTGTGCCTCAGTGGTGGCAAGGGGCATATCACCGATAACCTCTAAGACCGTTTGCTCTGCTGGGGTAATCACCACTAGGGAAGGATCTAGGGGCTCATCGTATTGCCAAAAGTTTTCGATTTGAATCGGTGATTGGGCCGCAGGTTGGCTCGGGTGCTGGGCTGAGGGTTTAACCGGGGGAGAAATAGGGGGAGAAATAGGGGCGGCGCTGCACTCGGCTGCAGCCGTCAGAGAGTCTGCGGAGGAGTCTGCTGAAGAGTCTGCGGAGGAGTCTGGGGTGACGGGATTTTGTGCGATCGCTGCTGCCGCTGTTGGCGGAGCGCCTCCAAAATTTGTTCTTTGCTGCGGCCTCGCAATTGAAAAAGAACGAAAGGATCTTCGCGAAAAAAGTCACCGAGCTGATAATAAACAGCAGCAATGTGCTTACAGGGATTTTTAGGATCAGGGCAGCTACATTTTGAGCTGACATCGGCAAGGGTAAAAGGAAATAGGCTAAGGCCGTTGGAAGTGAATACAGACTCAATATCGTCAGGCATTTCTCCTGCTAAAAGCTGGGCGGAGTAAAGCGCCTGCTTACCCAAGGTATCGATCACAAAGCCCCAGTCTTCATCGGTAAAGCTTTCTATCCAAATAGAGAGATGGTAGGGCTCGTTGGCAGTGCCTTGGACTTGGGCATGAACCTTAGAGGCTTTGAACTCCAGACTAAGGATATGGCCTTGGCGGGCGTAGTTACGGCCTCTTTCGAGGCGTTTTTTGAAGCGATAGGAATTGAGCAAATCTACCCATTGCTGCACCCACCAGGCATCTTCTTGAGTGTCGGCAGGCTGAGGCGAAGCACTGTAGGTCATGTTAACCAAAGAAAGTTCACAATGTAGCTATTGAGATGGTAGCAGCCCTGCGGGTTGTTCAACCTATGCTGCTATCGGCCAGCACAGCCAAGCCAGCGAATCAAGCCAGCGAATCAAGCCAGCGAATCAAGCCAGCGAA
>JAAUPS010000350.1 GCA_012033015.1 Phormidesmis sp. RL_2_1 | reverse complement strand
AAACCAATCGCTTCAAATTAAAGTTTTGCTTGAATAGCTAGACGTTTGATGAGCGCTTTAGATGAGCGCTTTAGATGAGCGCTTTACCAGCATCTCAAGCCGTAGCCAGGGATACGGTAGCAATAGAGTGAAACCGTATCTTCAGGAGCCATATCTGATAGGGTATCAGCCTGTGCTTGAACCGCAGTAGGAAGCGCGATCGCAGCAGCAATAGCCAAAGAAATTGTGAGCGACTTCGTAACAATAGACTTCATTGATTCACTCCAAAGGGATAGATATGACGTGATGGGAAAAGTGAATATAGCTAGTGAGATGAGACTTTTAGAGCCTTAAAACATTTTTTATATTCTTATCAGAAAAGAATAATCTGAGTTGTGATATCACGGCATCGGTACGTATTTATCCTGAGAGTAAGCAAATATACTCACGGCCGTAAAAATACGGATAGATCGTCTAGGTATCTGCTCTCTGTCACCAGGTTTGGCTGCTAGCGTTGGCGTAGCCTTGACGAGGAGAATGACTATGTGTCCTCACGCACTCGGCAGAGGCTAGATGAGAGCTGAGCGGTCTTAGTCTCCGTAAAAGCTTGGGACTTTAAAGAAACCTACCGATCTGTCGATTTTTAGCTTGGGTAGGTTCTCTGTTTATTAATACGGACAACTTTTTTAGAATGTTGGCTATAGAGAACTTAATAGGCTTGTGACTAGGCCAACGAGGCAAGGTCTCTGAATGATTTATTTTCAGTGTCTATTTGTCAGTGTCTATTTGTAGGTAGCAAGTTGTAACAGCATGATTATGAAACTCTGTGCTCGTACGTCGGTGATAGCTAGCTTAAGTGGCTTGCTTAGCTTAATGGTGGCAATGCCCCCTAGCTGGGCAAACACCATCGGTGAGCCTATCGCTAGTGCCCGTTCTTCAGATACCGATACGCTTCGTCAAGGGCTACCGGGAAGGCGATTGGGCGGTGGCACTCGCGGAAATCGTATCTTTAGCCAAAATCATGGTTCTCTTGTCGCCTTAACCACGCCTGATCCTTTGAGTATCACCACGGCTGAGCGACCTGCATTACTGTTTTATGTGCCTGAAATGGTCAGTGCAAATACAGCAGAATTTGTCTTGCGCGATCGCGACGATCAGCTCATTTACATCACTACATTTGAGATCGATTCTATAGGAGGAATTATCCGCATAGAACCCACCTCAGATGAACTATCTGCGCTTGCGCTCAATGAAAACTATCAGTGGTACTTTTCTCTCATTCCCGATGGGCAAGATCGAGCTAGCGATATCGTTGTCCACGGCAGTATTCGCCGAGTTGAACAAACCGAGTGGCTATCGCAGCAGCCCGTTGGCACAGCGTTAGCCCAACAGCTCACCACTGCGACCCCTTTAGCCAGAGCAAAGCTGCTATACCAACAGGCCAATTTATGGCACGATGCAGCCTTGATTCTTCAGCCCCTAAGACAGTCCTATCCTGAAAATACTGCGATCGCCGCTGAATGGGCACAGCTCTTAAAATTTGCAGATCTCGCGGCAGTCGTACCGGTGTCGCAACCCCTCGTACAAATTAGTCGAAACTGAGTGTCCTAAATCCAGCCAAAGTTCTTGAAAACAATCAAAATATCCATAGGCCATCGCCTTCTTCTAGGGTTTAATACTCGCAAAGAAGGCGATGGTTTTGGTGTATGGCGATCGCGTCTTGGCCGCTTTAGGCACTGCTTAAAAGGCTTCACCTTTCCACACCCCTGCTGTCTTCAGCAGATCTTCAGCCGCCGAAGCTGGTAAGGGCTTAGCATATAGGTACCCTTGGCCATATTCACACTGTAATGCCCGTAACGTTTGCGATTGACTCACAGTTTCAATCCCTTCGGCCACCACAGTCATGCCCAAATTGTGACCCAAGGCAATAATCGTTTTGACCAACTCAGCCGTTCCCTGAGGGATATCCATCTCCATGACAAAAGATCGATCTACCTTAAGCGTATCAATGGGAAATCGGTGAAGATAGCTCAACGACGAATAGCCCGTGCCAAAATCATCAATACCGAGTTGAATGCCTAGTGCTTTAAGTCGTTCGAGCATGGTAATCGACTCTTCTACCCGCTGATTCATCACTGTACTTTCGGTCAGCTCAAGCTTCAGCGCACTAGGCTCTAAATCACTCTCTTGTAAAATACGACCAATTTGTTCGACCAAATCATGCTGCTCAAATTGTCGTCCTGATAAATTCACACTCATAAAAGGCGGATTTTGTGGAAATTTTTGACGCCACCGTTGCGCTTGGGCGCAAGCAACTTCTAGAACCCATTGCCCAATGGGGGTAATTAGCCCAGTATCTTCAGCAACAGGAATAAATTCTCCCGGTGAAATCATTCCCCTTTGAGGATGCTGCCAGCGAATGAGGGCTTCAAACCCTGCCAAAGTCATTGTCTTTAGGCAAATGAGCGGCTGGTAATAAAGTAAAAATGCTTGTTGGCTAAGCGCATCGCGCAAATCTGCTTCTAACCCTAGCCGATGGGATAGTTGGGTGCGCATATTACTGACAAAGACTTCGCAACGCCCCCTATGGCCATCGGCTTTGGCCCGCGATAAGGCTGTCTGGGCATCTCGTAGTAAGGTTTCGGCAGTGATGGCCCGATTGAGCACCGGATAAATTGCCGAATAGCTGCGACAGACAATACCCACACTCACGGTTGGAAACACTTTTTGAAAGGCTAGTGCCATCGGTTGGGCCATCTTGTGTTGGAGCATTTGGCCGATCGCAAGGGCATCTTCTGGTTTGGCAACCTGATCGAGCACGACTACAAATTCATCGACTGCAATATGTGCCAACCGGGTATTACCCTTCGGCAGGGGTAGTAAGGCTTGCTGCAGCCGTTGGGCTGTAAGCTGTAGTAAGCGATCGCCCACCTGCAATCCCAAGCTCTCATTAAAGGCTCTAAACTGGTCAATATTCAACAAAATGACTGCAACAGACAGATGCGATCTGCCCTCTTTAAAGCGGCCCGTGTGCTGTTTAAAGAGGGTTTGTAGCTCTTGAGTAAAACGGGTTCGATTCGGTAAGCCGCTAATCGAATCATAAAAAGTTTTACGGAACTCTTTATAAAAAAGGATGCCTCCACCCGACAAAATGAAGGTGATAGCCGGGATAGTAAAAGGTATCCACACGGCCTGCGAGAATACGCCTAAGGTAATCGCAAATAGAGCCGCTAATCCAGAGGCCATCGCAATTGCGATAACGCTAGGATGGTTAAATCGCCATGCGATCAAGCCGCCTGCCAAACCCCATATCCATATCCATATAAATTCTCCTTGCTGAGGCCACACCGACAGCATAGCCCGCCCATCTAAAACCGTGCTAAGCATCTGTTGGGTCATTTGAGCATGGAGCACCACACCAGAGGTCAACATATTCTCTTTCTGAGCAGAACGGGGTCCCGTACTAAAACCAGTGCTAAAAGGGGTGTAGTATAAGTCTTTTCCACTAGGGGCTGTTGTGCCAATCAAAACAACTTTGCCTGCAATCCACTCAGGATCAAATTCGCCTGATAGAACTTGGCTCAGCGATAGTTCTTGAGCAAGTTGATCGGGTGAAAAGTAGCGCATTAGCGCTTGGTATCCTCTGGCATCAATGGTTTGATAACCGCCAGCAGTAGGAGTAATGCTTTTAATTCGAGCATGTCCTAGGTTAATGGCATCTGCTTCCGGGAAAATTTTGATCTTTTGCCCAGCTAAAAACTGTTCTACCAGCCGCAAAGAAAATGAGTAGTAACGTTGATTTTCTGTCGCCGCAAACATAAAATTACGACGAATGACACCGTCTGGATCAATCACAAAATCGTTAAAGCCCACTTGACTCTCCGGTAAAGCAGGCGGAGAGGGAACTTCTACATCGCCGGAGAGCCCTAGCTTACGGATAGTGACGACATTAGCTTGCTGAAGCTGTCTGGCGAGGGCCTCACTACCTGGGGCGTAGGGAATATCTCGATAAATGGCTAAGCCAATGACTGCCGGGGAATATGTCTGTAGCTTTGCCAGCAATCGAGCAAAAACGTCGTCAGAGAGTGGCCATTGTTTTTGGGCTTGGATATCTTCTTCTGTAATGGCGACAACGACCACACGGCTGTTGCTGACTAAATTGTTGTTTGCTAGGGCAGCGGTTGGGCGGTTGGTTGAGCGCGCCGTAAGCTGTGTTAGCACATCAAACGCTTTAATTTCCAAAAGCTGAAAGACGCTTAGCTGTGCTAACACGATGGTGAGGGCCGCCGTGATACTGCTGAGTGCGATCGCCCTCGACAAACGGCAGTCATAGCAAATTTTTTCCCAACTTTTCACCAGGCGAATACCTGATTTAAAAGAGAATTGAGCGCCTGCTTGCCATCGGCCCTCTATATTTTTCGTTACCACGGTAATTGCCTAGCTTAGAGCGTCGCCTTAGAGCGTCGCCTTAGGGAGTTGCCTGAGAGAATCGCTGCGAAAATCGCTGCTATATCTAAGATGCCCAAATCCTAAGACGCCCAAGAGCGGCAAATCATGATGGATTAAGAACCCTAGCTAAAACCTACCAGAGATCAACGCGAGGGCCACCGCGATACGTCCACCTAGCG